>JAUUNJ010000417.1 GCA_030844625.1 Roseburia sp.
GTGGTACCCATAGGGAAGGCAACCATTGACTTTAACGGAATGATGAGCTTAAACGATACAGGTGCCTTTCTTTTTAAAAAACTGATAGAAGGAATTACAAGGGAAGAACTAATCAGGGCGGTTATGGAAGAGTACCAGATTGAAGAGGAACTGGCAACAAAAGATGTGGACGACTTTATAAAAAAAGTTGAAGGAGAGGACTTGTTTGAATAAAGTAGTTTCGATGGAAGAATTAGTTCCATTGATTAAAGAACAGATTGATAATAATGGAGAGGTGACTTTTACCCCAAAAGGAACCAGTATGCTGCCTATGCTAAGGCATAACAAAGATACGGTCACATTGGGAAAGGCAGAAAGTCCTTTAAAAAAATATCAGGTAGTGTTTTATTTAAGAAAGAATGGACAATATGTGCTTCACAGGGTTGTGAAAATAGAAAAAAACGGTTATGTAATGCGTGGAGACAATCAATTTTTTGACGAGCCGGGAATTGAGGAAAACCAGATTATAGGGGTGGTACAAGGCTTTACGAGAAAAGGCAGGGAATACAGTTGTGAGGATTTCCTTTATCTCTTATATTGTAAAGTATGGGTTAATACAGTTACAATTCGGAAATGGTTCAGACGGGGGAGAAGAATTGCCGGTAGAGTCAAAAGAAAAATATTAAGGATATTTGGATGAAAGATAGAGAAAGTTTAAGATGGGTAATTAAAAACGGGAAAAGATACATACCAAAAATAATCATTTTGAGCATATCTAATATTGTGCTGGCGTTAGTCACTACAGTACTGGCATTAGTCAGCAAGTACGCCATTGATGCAGCACAGAAAGCTGCAGCAGCAAAAAGTGATGAAGTGTTTATTCACTACAGAAATCTGATTGTTTTATATGGTGTGATTATTTTGTTAATTATTGCAGTGCGGTTACTGTTAAGAATATATGCCCAGAGTCTTACAATAAAGGTTCAGGCAGGCATGGAAATGGAAATGCGCTCTAAACTATTTGGCGGAATTCTAAGTAAACAATTTGAAAAAATTAATGTCTACCATAGTGGCGAACTGATGAACCGGATTACAAGCGATATAAAGATAGTTACGGATGGAATTACAACTATTCTTCCCAATCTGTTGTATTTTATTACTCAGTTTGCAGGAGCTTTTATTGTATTAATAATATTTGACTGGAAGTTTACCATGCTGTTTATTGTAGCAGGTGTTATTATTTCTTCTGTCACATTAGTATTTCGGCGAAAATTGAAAAGTCTTCACAAGGAGGTTCAGGAAACTGATGGAAAAGTGCGTTCCTTTTTTCAGGAAGCAATCGAAAGTATATTGGTTGTCAAAACCTTTGGTGTGGAAGGACAGTTTGAAGAAAAGGGGGATGAATTACAGCAGATTAATTATGATGCCAAGATGAAAAGACGTAGAATCAGCATATTTGCTAATGCCGGATTTTCATTTGTCTTTAATGCCGGATATCTTTTTGCATTGGTGTGGTGTGCATTGAAGGTATGTACCAATGCAATGACCTATGGAACTTTAACTGCAGTTCTTCAGTTGATCAGCCAGATACAGACTCCTTTTGTAAATATTACAAAGGTGGTGCCACAGTACTATGGTATATTGGCATCGGCTGAACGCATTATGGAAATAGAAGAAATTGAAGTGGAACAAAAATCTGCAGAAAAGATAGATGCATTAAAATTTTATAAGGAATTTAAGGAAGCAAAGTTTGAAAACATTCATTTTAATTATGGAAGAGAACACGTTTTGGAACAGGGCAATGCAGTACTTAAAAAAGGAGATTTTGTTGCGATCAGAGGAATTTCAGGAATAGGAAAGAGTACACTTATGAAGATGCTGTTAGGTGTATTTAAACCTCAGCAGGGGAATATACGTCTGTACAAAAATGATGGCACATATATTGAGGCAAGCCCGGATACCAGATGTCTCTTTTCCTATGTCCCACAGGGAAATTATTTATTCAGCGGTACATTGAGGGAGAATATTCTGTTAATTAATCCATATGCTACAGAGCGGGAAATTGACGAAGCACTGAAAATAAGTGATATATATGATTTTGTGAATACATTACCGGATGGACTGGACACAGTGATCGGTGAAAAAGGTCTGGGAATTTCGGAGGGACAGGCACAGCGTCTTGCCATAGCAAGGGCAATACTCAGTAATGCACCTATATTACTTTTGGATGAAGCAACATCAGCTCTTGATGCGGCAACCGAAAAACATGTGCTTGACAGCATAAAGAGACTGAACCGGAAAACATGTATTATCATAACCCATAAGGCGGCAGCCCTTCAGGTGTGTGACAGAGAATTTATTATTGAAAATAAAAAGTTAAGCTGTGTTGAAAAATAAATAAGTGCTGAAAAAAACTGCCGGGAAATTAGAATTTTAAAATCTGATTTTCCGGCAGTTTCAAGCTATTTTCCACTGGTGCTATGCGCATGTTGTAATTCATTCCAAAGTGCATCATGAAAAATCATGGCAAGCTCTTCCCAATGTTTATGCTGTTGTGCTTCATATTTAAGCTGTTTTTTTAACAATTCTATTTCGGATAACAGCTCGGTTGTTTCTTCAAGTAAAAGCGTATCCCCCGAATTTTTCATACAATCTCCTTCCCCCCAATTATATAAAAATACCCGTACAAGTTGATTATAACTCGTTCAGAAATAAATGTGTAAATTTTCCATCGACAGATGTTGACCTTTTTTGTGGGATGTGCCCGTAACGTATAAATAAAAAACTAAAAGAGAAAAATATGACAAAGAAAGATGTATATTTGTTATAATGTATGAAGAAAAAGTAAAGCAGGAGAGGAAGCAGGCAATGAAAATATTTCATAAATCGTATTTACATATAGTGAAACAGATACACAATTATAATTTAAATGAATAACAAAAAGAGATATTATGGCAGTTCATTGACAAAAT
>JAUUNJ010000418.1 GCA_030844625.1 Roseburia sp.
ATGCAAGTATCCCCTTTGGTAAGTTTTATCTTTTCTTACCATCATGCATACATAGATAATCAACAGACAGATAATACTCAAAACTGCGCACAAGGCTGCAACTACCATTTTGTAACTTGTAAAATTTTCTGATGTAGAATCCATAATCTTTTCTCCTTTTATATTTTGTGTTTTTGGGGTTAATAGTCCATACGGTTGAACAAAAATTCGTGGTCTGGATAATAACCTTTTTGAACAGCTTCTTCCTGCGATTCAAAATATGTAACGTTATTTGCTCCATATTTTTCAGCCGCCCCCTGCCATTCCCATGAATACTTTAATTTACCACCTTTAGCTCGGTATCCGATTGTACGGACTTCGTGGATTGTGCGGATACCTGTAAGGGCTATGTTATCATCCGAAACTTCTCCCGTGTAATCTCCACTTTGCATAATAAACATAATGGTCGGAGTTCTGATACTATTAATACCTGATAAGGTCTGGCTAGATGGAATATAGGTTCCAAGATCCGTTCCTCCGCGGTCAGCATTATTTGCATCTGCCGAATAAGTTAAGGCATCTGTTAATGTTTTGCTAATGGCCTCTGTCCGAGCCGTTTTCGTCAGTTTATCAGAACTTGGGAAACTATCGGAATATTTTTTCCCACTATGATATTCTTGTGTTTTCGTCCTGTTTTTCTCAGATAGTCTTATCATTGACCATTTTTCTGTTTGTAAATTTACCGCAAATGTGTCAACACATGGAGTATTTCCGTTTTTTGCATCCTTTGTATTTACAGAATAAGAATATGGAAGCTTGGGAGACCACATCATTTTCGTGCCGCCTTCACCATCATCATTCATATTTAATACATAATATCCATCTTCTGCAGCGAGAATAGCTGCCCGGACACTGTCGTCAATTGCCTGTCTTGATTTTGTTGTCCTTGTTAGTCCATAGTTAAAACACATCATATCTTCAAAAGTCTCCATAGTGTCCTGATTATTCATGAACACAGCAATGATATCGTTGTAATCCATGTTGTCGGTTGATTTACCGACGGAAGCAGAAAATGCAGCACTTGTTGCATATTCTGTAGCCTTTGAAAGTCTTTGTTCATTGTATTCCTGTTCGTAAATACTCATTCTGTGATAAGTTGTGTTTAACATGATCGTAAGAAGGAATAAAGCCATCATGTCAACGATGACGTACCATGATTTCATAAAAAACCGCCTTTCTGTCCTTACAGTATATATATTGAGTTTTTTTTCATATCGTCAAAAGAAAATGGAAAATTATTTTACCATTTTTGCCATTTCAAGCTTGTATGGATTGTCATCCATACGGAGAACCACATTTAACAAACGCTTGTAAGGAGTACTGGATTTTTCAGTGATTTTTACCTTTAAGATATCGTGCTTATTTAGAATCGTGTTATCGTCAGCTGCTATGTATGTTGTATGAATCGTGCCATCTCCTGACTCTGTAGCCGTTTTCACAAGCCGGTCTACCTTTACATCGAGAATCATTCCATGGGACTGGACGTTTACATAAAACTGATCCATATCTTCATCTGTAATTCCACCTTTATCTGTCTGTTTATCGAGAAATTCAGATACATCATTTAAGAGTTCTACCTTATTCTCCATTTCCTGTACACCATATGCGTTAATAAGCGGCGCAATAATCAGCATTAAAAAAGCAAGTATTAATCCAACTATTCGGGATAAAAATCCATGCATCTACTTTACCGCAGACTTTCGTCTGCCCCGTCCGGGCTCCTTTCTTTAATTCGTTACCTGCTGAAATACATATTGATTTTTTTCGGGATTATAAATATACGAATACCCAGCTTCATCTGCGTTATCTGATTTTATCACATTCCAGATTTCAGAAATATTACTAGAAGCACCAGTCTTATAAGAAGTTGTGATTTCCTGCTCGTACATTTTTCCCTCATTTTCGGAATCACTCATTGACATTTTGTATGATTTATTAGCAACACAAATCCTCTTTTCTTTCATCGCACCATGGTCCTGTAATTGCATCGTAAGAAGAACTTCCCCTTGTGTAAGCGTTCCATCATAATTTCCATATACTTTCAGAGAAGGGGTATATTTCACTTCTGCAGTCTTGTCTTTATAACTGGCTTCATATCCAATCACCTCCCGATCATCCCTTATAGCAGAACTTACTCCAGTTGCCATGCAGATACATAAAATAAGAAGTGTGGCTACGAGATCAAACATGTCACTTATTTCTTTTTCCATTTAAACCTCCCATTAATTTGAATAACCCATAAGTCGCACTGCAAGGTTATACCCTTCACCATTTGACGTAGCCTTAACAATACATTTTCCATATAGATTTGTCCGCATCCAGTACAGTTTTTCGTCAATATCCTTCCTGTTAACAGAATTAATTTCATTCAAATCAGCAGGCTCTGTAGAAACTGTGGAAAATGTTACTTCATCGACGTCATTAAGATTATATTCAATAAGTGAGTAAGCTCCAGATGTAGGCACTTCAGCCCCTTCTGGGGCGAGTGCTTCCTGAAAATACTTATTCATACTCTGAGTCTGAGCTTTGTCTGCCTGTCCAATAAAATCCCTGGCAATGTTCTGCCCCCAGATTACATTGTAGAGTACAAAAACAATTACTGCTGCAAAAAAGGTTAATGCCATACCAATCCGCATAGCTGAAATTCCTTCTTCTCCTGCTCCCATAAATTGTCTCCTTTCTTTTAATTAGGATGAAAGTTATATATGTCGGTTTCTCCGCCATATTCACCCAAAACTTTTCCTGAACGGCTGAATATCAGCGTGTCAGTTTCATCATTTTGTCGGATCACTTTAACATAAAATTTTGTGGCAAGATTCGTATTATCGTTGTTTGATCGAATCATTTTTAGCAGATGATCTTCTGAATAGCGATTCGATATGCCAGTAGATGTAGAATCTCTAAGAAGT
>JAUUNJ010000419.1 GCA_030844625.1 Roseburia sp.
TGGACCTGGATGAAAAGGAAATAAATGAATATTCTAATTATATATTTCAACAGGGAAAAAGACTGGAGAAACTTTCTTATACTTTAATGAATCTGATTTCACTGGATAAACAGGAAATTAAATTTGTAAAAATAAATGTTAGAAAGCTGTTTCAATCTATAAGTCTTACAATGAGTCCGGCATTAAGAGACAGAAATATCAAATTTGTGACGGATATAGAAGAGGACTATGTGATGGGAGATGTGGACCTTTTGTACTCCTTGTTTTTTAATCTGATAGATAACGGAAGAAAGGCAATTGAAAAGGATGGAATGATCCTTGTTAAAGGGAGAAAATATGAGAAGAACTATAAGATACTGGTGAAAGACGACGGATGTGGAATGGAGAAGGAGGAAATCAAAAAAATAACTGAGGCGTTTTACATGATAGACAAATCCAGAGCCAGAAAGGAAGGAGGAGCCGGAATAGGAATGGCTTTATGTAAGAAAATCATCAATCTTCATAATGCAAAATGGAGCATAAAAAGTAAACCGGGAAAAGGTACAGTTGTTAACGTGTCATTTAACAGAGCCGGTTAGAATATAAAATTGCATACAGTAATGGCTTATCAGGAGACAAAAATGTGGAAGAAAATAATTGCGGCAATTATTGTAATAATCATTTTAATGGGTGCGGCATTTGCCTTTCCGTTGGCTATAAATTATTACAGTGATAAGAGTCACATAAATAAAATACAATACGTGGAGAGTAAAGATATAGACCTTTTCTCTTTAAATGAGGAACGAAATATAGCTTCCAATTTAGAGACAATAAATCGATTGCTTGGTGAATATGCAAGTCCGGGTTATGTACCGTTAAATTTTGAACCAAGTGAAGAGAAACTAAATGAAGTATATGATAAAGTGAAAAATGAAATGGAACAATGGTTTAGTGCAGATATTATGGGATTGGAAGCAACAGGAATACAGTTGAATCTTCTGAGTGATTTTGAGATAGAGGATGTAAGACTGTACAGTTATGACAAAATATCGTTTTTTCAAATAGATGCAGTGACAGCAGAATCTGATACATCCATAAGAATAAATATGGACAGTAATTATTACAAAATATATTCTGTGGCTATATATGGAGGGATTGTTGAAAAAATAGAAGATATTTATACATATAATATGAAGTTGGAGAAAAAATCAATCAATGATGTGATGGAACAGATAGCAGATAAAATAGTACAGTATTATGGTGTTGATATGCCTCAGATCATGGTGGGAGGAGAAAGTCTGATTTCCTATAGAATATTATCAAATCTGGAGTGGAGCGTTCAATTTTACAATGATCAGGATATTTCGATCATAGAAATTGGAATTCTTGAATTTTAAAAAATTCTAATTACTCAAAGTGTGAAATAAAAACAAGGCTTTACAGCCTTGCTGTTATTTCCCGGTTGATCCAAATCCGCCAATCCCTCTTACGGTATCTGACAATTCATTGACCTCATGAAATGATGCTGCAAGGAATGGCGCAATAACCATCTGGGCAATTCTTTCATTTGGACCAATTGTTTTAGGCTCCGGTGAGTGATTGTGAAGTGCCACGGTAATCTCACCTCTGTAGTCTGCATCAACTACACCCACTTTATTGGCAGGAGCCAGCCCTTTTTTGCAGGAAAGACCGCTTCTTGCATAAATGAGCCCGGCATATCCTTCAGGAATTTCCAAAGCAATACCTGTTCCGATAAACTGGGTCTCACCCGGATTAATGGTAATCTCTGCATCAATGCAGGCATATAAATCGGCGCCAGCGGCATACTCTGTTCCATAAGTAGGAATAGTTGCGTTTTCTTTAAGCTTTTTAATATTAATGTTTACTGCCATGATGATATCTCCAATCTGTATATAATATTTTATCTAAAGTTCTTTTTCCCAAAGTGTAATATTGCCGGTTTTCAAGGTCTCAGGCAATTTGATTAACCGCTGATTTTCAGAACCTCTGAAAATCAGATTGAGATTTTTTAAGGATTCAATAAAAGGTCCGTCTACCAAAACGTCAATGTATGAGAGAAGTTCTTTGGTTTCCTGCCATTCATTGTACATACGGCTCATAATATCTTTTTCAAATTCGTATCCGGTATAGCACCAGATTGTTTTGTCTGGATAGACCTCTTTTATTTTTCGCGCAAGTGGAAGAAGAGCCTTTTGGTTTACATGCTCTAAAGGTTCGCCTCCCAGAAATGTTACACCTTTGTAGGCGTCAAACTTTAAAGTGTCTATAATGTAATCAATGGTTTCCTGTGTAAAAGGTTTGCCGTAATGAAAATCCCATGCCTGTTCATTAAAGCAGCCGGGACAACGATGGGTACAGCCACTGACAAAAAGGGAAATTCTGATTCCCGGTCCATTGGCAACATCAAAAGTTTTTATTTCTGCATAATTCATAAAACTCCATTCTGTCACAACTTGTAACATAAAAACAGTCAGGTTTACATGTTTTGAAAAAAATAATGTTCAAGAAAGGACATAAAAATAATTTTGCATATAATAGATTATAAGTCAATGAAAGATAAAAGTCTACAAAGGAATAAATTTGAAGTACACGGTTGAATAAAAAACAAATATAGTGTAATATCTAGGTTAGTTACAACTAACTTTTGAAGGAGAACTTTATGAACTTTGAAATTATAAAAGGAATAATGATTCCCTTTGTGGGAACCTCTTTGGGGGCGGCATGTGTATTGTTTATGAAAAGAAATTTAAACAATATGGTTCAGCGTGCGCTTACAGGATTTGCAGCAGGGGTAATGGTGGCTGCTTCTATCTGGAGCCTTTTGATACCTGCCATGGAACAGTCAGAGAATATGGAGAGATTTTCTTTCATCCCGGCAGTTGTGGGATTTTGGCTCGGGGTCTTGTTCTTGCTGCTTTTAGATACGATCACACCCCATTTGCAT
>JAUUNJ010000420.1 GCA_030844625.1 Roseburia sp.
GTTTTATAAGACCTGCAAGTACTTTTCTTGATATTCAACTGTCAAACTCCCGAGAGTTACAAATTAAATTAAAAAATGTTAATTATAGTTGAAAAAGTAAAAATAACTGATACAATAATTGATAACCAATATATTAAAAATATAATTGTTATCAATTATTAAAAAAGTAGAAATCACTCATTACTAATATATGAAACTATATATAGGGAGATGACAAGTATGGAACTTCAGATAAATTGTATGCAAAGTCTATATAGAAAAATGGAAATGTCACAGAGAAAAAATAAAGGATATTTTTCAATTATATCTAATGAAACAGAAACTTCTTTAAATAGTCCTGCTCAGGAGAAAGTACAAAGAGGGTTTTCAATCCATGATGCATATTCAATTATGAAAAGTTCAGGTACAAAATTTAGTGTAGGAAATCTGGCAACCGTATCTGAGAATCTTGATAAAAGAGTAGATACAGAAAGATATTCCATAGAAAGTACCAGTGAAATAGCAGGATATTGGCAGATATATGATAAAACACTCAACCAAACGTTTGTATTGAATCCTGATACAACAACGCTGCAAACAGATACTAACACAAATAAAAATTATATTGTGTTCCAAAATGTATTTGGCGAACCAGAGAATGTTATGTATGCCGACAATGAGCTTGTGGGAGCCCTGAAACAGTTCCTAAACACAGACAGTATACCGACAACATCCTTAAATGAAAATTATGTAATTGATATCAATAAGTTTACAGGTATTGAGAGTTTAAAAGTTAAAGGGAATGAAGGTGCTGGTTCTTGGAACTTAATTTGTAATCAAGAACAAAAAGAAAAGCTGCAGGAGTTAGCAAATCTGTATAAAGAAAAATACCCTAATCTTGTAAAAACAGATGGTATGGCAATGGGATTTGCAGATGCCGAAGTTGCAGGGCAAGCTGTAAGAACAGAAAATGGAATTATGTTGATAGCCTGTAATGGATTAAACTATATGGATAATGTTGATCCATCAAAAAGTTGGCATATTATGTATTCGATAAATGATACAGATATGTATAAAAAAATCATGAATGCAATGACAGAAGGTTATATTATCGGAAAAGATATTGAGAATGTTTCAAAATGGGAAAAGTATTTTGAGGAAAAAGAATTGAGTTATGAGCGAATATTATCCGATGAAGAATTGGAATTATTGCAGATGAACAAAATTTAAAGTTATCTTATCGAGTTATTTATCATTTAAGGGCTTGTATGATTATAGGAAAGATAGAAGCGAAGAGAAAAGTGTTTAAAGGCTGTTAGGATTTTGGATTAGATAAAAAGGAAGCGAACGTATGAAATGATATTATGATACATTCGCTTCCCTTTTGATTTGCGTTATAAATATTCCCTCAAATCCTGCCGCAGCTTTTCTTCCAGCCGGATCAGATCATCGGTCAGTTTCATTGCAGCGTCATCAGCTGCCGCATACTGGTTTTCGTACCGGCAGAGCGTCTTAATGCCCATATTGCAGCCATCTACGATCAGGTCGGCGATGGTGGCGTCGCTGTCATCCATCATGACTTTGGCGTTGGTTTTCATCCATGACATGCCTTTTGCCAGCATGTTTGGCTCCTTTGTTTCATCCCCGCATTCAGCAAGGATCGCGTGGGTTTCGTCACCGAGTTTTTCGTGCTTTTCTTTGGATTTTTTCAAAATTTCATATAAGTTCTTGTCGGTTACTTTTTCCAGAATCTCATCAATGGAAAAAACAGCCATCTGTATGCCGGAATTACATTCGCGGAGCAGTTTTACGGTATCGCTATCGGACATGTTCGGTTCCTCCTGATTTTGCTTTGTATGAATGATTTTGATATCAATATTTACTCCTAGTATGACGTCTGCAACAAAAAATATACAGAAAATTCAAAAAACAGTCGATTTACGGAAAAATATTGACGAGCATGAACTTTCGCTTTATAATAAATTTATCTATGCATATAATCATTTTACGAGAAAGGGCATGGTTATTTTATGATAAAAAGCATGACCGGATTTGGTCGATGTGAAGTGACCGAAGGAAACCGTAAATATACGGTTGAGATGAAATCCGTAAATCACCGTTATCTGGATGTGAATATCAAGATGCCGAAGGCGTTGAATTTCTTTGAGAGCACGATCCGCAATCTGCTGAAAGAATATATGGAGCGTGGTAAGGTGGATCTGTATATCACATTCGAGGATTTTTCCGAAGATAATTTCTGTTTGAGGTACAACGAAGAATTGGCCGGTGAATATTTAAAACACCTGACTGCAATGGCAGACAAGTTTGGATTAGACAATGATATCAAAGTCAGCACCTTATCCAGATACCCGGATGTTTTCACGATGGAACAGGTGGAGACAGACGAGAATGAACTATGGGCAGGGCTTGAGAAAGCACTCCGCGGTGCGGCAGAACAGTTTGTGGAGAGCCGTATCAAAGAGGGAGAGCATTTGAAGAATGATCTCTGTGCAAAGCTTGACAATATGCTGAACTATGTTGATTTTATCGAGGAGCGTTCTCCAATCATTATGAAGGACTATAGAGAACGTCTTGAGAACAAAGTGAAAGAGCTGTTGGAAGATAAACAGATCGATGACGCGAGAATTGCCACAGAGGTGACGATTTTTGCAGATAAGATCTGTGTGGATGAGGAGACTGTCCGCCTGAGAAGCCATATCAATGCAACGAAAGATGCTTTGGAGGCTGGTGGCAGCATCGGACGCAAGTTAGATTTCATTGCGCAGGAGATGAACCGCGAAGCGAATACGATTCTTTCCAAGGCAAATGATCTGGAAATCTCTGATACCGGGATCAACCTGAAAACGGATATCGAAATAGTCAGGGAACAGATCCAGAATATCGAATAGGAACGATTTTATGGCAAAGTTAATGAATATCGGATTTG
>JAUUNJ010000421.1 GCA_030844625.1 Roseburia sp.
CGTGGTCGGAACATTAAATTTCCTGAATGCCATCCTCACGGGGATGATTGCAAGACGCAGGGAGTTTGCTGTGCTGCAGTCGGTTGGCATGACCAGACGCCAGTTGAAGCGGATGCTCGTGTATGAGGGACTGTTGTATACGTTTGCGGCGATTGTCATTTCGCTTATTCTTGTTGTGGCATCTGAGCCGTTTATGGGAAAGATGATTGAAAAAATGTTCTGGTTTTTCCGGTTTCAGTATACCATCGGTCCGGTCGTGCTTGCGGCACTGATCTTTACCGTGATCGGCGCGGGGGTTCCGCTTGTGGTCTATTGTGTGGTTGGAAAGCAGACGATTGTGGAGCGGCTGAGGGAGACGGAGTAAAAAAGAATAACAAAACATTTCCGAATAAAGCCTGAATCCATGTGGCATAAGAAGCAATTCATTCGGTTACTTTGCTTTTCAGGACAGAGGTGATATCTGCCGAAAGCGTTGCTGAATGTTCCACAAACAGAGCAATAAAAATAAATATTTCTTTAATTTTGAAACCATACTATTTACATAAATGAAACCGTAAGGTAATCTTAAAAAATATGTAAAATATGCGGATCATAAGAAAGAGGTTTATGGATGAGGAAGAAACGGATCACAGTTATAATTGGCAGGATGTTTTGTGGCGGAGCGTTTAATCTATGGAACAGGCAGAATAAAACCAAAACGGCAATGAAATTATCAGCTGTTGTTATGCTCCTGTGCCTGATGCTGGGGGCATGTGCACAGAAACAGAAGATACCGGCTGCAACTTATATGGGAGGAAACCATACCATTACAGAAATTTGCAAAGAACTGGATACCGCGGGAGCTTCCCATGTAGATACATTCCGGGAATGGGTAACTGATTTTGCAGATTCGGCCGGGAAGAATGCAAAGCTTGAGGATGTCTGGTCTGATCCGGAAAACATGAAAGCAGATATCGGCAAATGTATGGATGGCTGGGAACAGAATCATGATTACTCCGACACGGACTGCAGAATGACAGCCTTTCTCTTACTGGATGGTCTGCTTCACGCAGAATCAACGGAAGACAATTATGAAGGTACTTATCTAATGTTTGATACAGAAGCAATAGATAATGTGGAAAGGTATGAAACCATAAAAGAGAACCGGGATATGTTTACCACACTCTATGGAGAAAAGAGTGTTGCGGATAAAAAACATCCGGAAACAGCATTTTCGGATAGTTGGAAACATTATGGATTTCAAATAGACAGTGACAGGATATCGCTCCTTAGTATCGTGATATATGACCCGTATTCGGATGTTACTTTCGTGGGTCATACAGGTATCCTGATAAAGGACAGGGACGATTACTTATTTGTAGAAAAGATTGCATTTGAACAGCCATATCAGGCAACAAAGGTGAAGACGGTGGATGAATTGCTCAATATTCTGTCATTGAGACCGGAATATTTTGGAGAAGAGGGAGAAGCCGGACCGTTTGTTTATAATAATGGGGAATATATTGGAACATTAAAGGCGAAGGCATAGTAGCAAAAAACATTTGACATACCGGAAATATTCCTCTATAATCGTTCTAAAAAGAACGATGAAGGAGGAAGAGAAGATGTACTTCTGGGATAAGCATAAAACAATTACAAGTTATTATGAATTGCTTTCCGGAGAGGTATGTGACCGGTATGGGCTGACACAGATGGAATACGATATACTTATGTTCCTTCATAATAATCCGCATCACAATACCGCAGCAGAAATAGTAAAGGTTAGAAAATCAACGAAATCCCATGTTTCAACTTCGTTGAAAAAATTGGAAAATAAAGGACTGGTTGAAAGAATACAAAGTAAGGATAATAAAAAGCATATAGAGATTATTCTGCTGGATCGGGCGGAACTTATAGTGGCGGCAGGAATTAACGCACAGAAACAGTTTGCAGGAAATGTTTTAAGCGGATTGACAGAAGAAGAAAAGCACATGTGTATCCAGATATTTGACCGGATCTGCAATAATGCGGAAGAACATTTAAGGGAATACAAGGAAAAAACGAATGAAAACGAATCCCTGGATATGAAGAGTACCGGGAATCATTTGTTTTACAGTCAATTGATGGAAAAGGAGCAGGATTAAAAGGATGGAAGAGAACAATTACAAACCACAGATTCCGGATGTGATGGAAGCAATCTTTGATGCTGCGTATCTGATTTTCGATTTAGTTGCCGCAATTTTATTTTTTACATTTTCAAAGGGAAATATCTTATTTGTACTTTATGGAATATTAACATTGACACTTTGCGGAGGGGATGCTTTTCATCTGGTACCGAGAATTATCAGGGCAGTACGTGGAAGTAATGATAAAATAAAGCGGCAGCTGGGAATCGGACTGCAGGTATCGTCTGTTACAATGACAGTATTTTATATTATTTTGATGTATATCTGGAAGCTTACATTTCCGGAATTTAAAATACCGGTGGTAATTGAAGTTGTTGTATGGATATCAGCGGTTGTCAGAATTGTGATATGCCTGTTCCCGCAGAACAACTGGTGCACAGATGAAGGAAATATGAGATTATCTATTATCAGAAATACAGTTTTTGCAGTTACTGGTACAGGGATAATTATTTTATATTTAATTTCGGGAAATACCTATGGATATCATATGACAAGGATGGCTGCGGCTATTATTATTTCATTTGGCTGTTATCTTCCAGTAACGTTATTCAGTAAAACAAAACCAAAAGTAGGACTATTAATGATTCCGAAGACCTGTGCATATATGTGGATTATTGTAATGGGACTACAGATTTTGTCGGAATATTAAAAATGAGCTGGGAAATAGCAAAATATCTGATGTGGCTATGTAGCTGGATTTGTGATAATTTCAGAAAAGCACAGAACAAAAAGCTTGCATTTTGAAAACAGGCGTG
>JAUUNJ010000422.1 GCA_030844625.1 Roseburia sp.
CATATTCACAGCAGTAATTTGACTATTCTCATACGTTGTGTAATAATAAATGCCTTTGTCCGTATTACAGCATGAAGTATAAATGGTCATTTCATATTTATCATCATCTACCAGCACACAGCCTCTCTGCTGTTCCACTGCACTCAATATATGAAAAAACTGACTTATGCTTTCTGACTCCGAATCCCCCGAACACGAATTCATCTTAGTGAACGCAGCTTTCACAAAACGTGACATTGAAGACAAATCTCCCGGCAGTCCCAGTGCTCCCATTCCTCTGCTATAAATACTAAGTTTTAATTCTTTTGCAAAACTATTTTCCAGATCTCTTTTGGACAATCCCATATAATTATTCAGGTTAAACATCTGTACATCAAACGGAGGGTTGTTGGTCAGTACTCCAACCGGATTGTCATAAATTTTTAATCCCTCCTTTACCGACTCCACTGTTATTGATTTCTCTTTATCACTAATCATCCAATGAAGTGGTGCCAACGGCAATTCCTCACTAAAATTAATTTTAACGAGATTTATGTTTTTCATCAGTTTTTTTGCTTCCTCTACGCTGGCACACTGTCCCAAAATCCACGGAATCAATTCAAAAGGACTTATATTGTCCATTCCCTCTACTTCCGCTTTATAATCTGCATTATCCGGAAAATTTAGCCCTGCCATACTCAATCCCTCTTCATTAGTAGCATCATAATAAAGGGGATAATTATCCACTACCGATGCTACTCCAATCATGGCATAGTGGCTTTTCATATCTTTTCCTTTTATAAATTGAAAAGGAAATTTCCGCGGCGTCACGGTTATAATTTCATTGTAAGAAATTTCATAGTCTAATGTCCGTCCAAAATAATGATTCTTTGTTTTGTAAGTTACTGCAGTGCACATGGTCGTACCTCTTGTGAAATATTTTATTATATTATGTTATGCTTTTTTATATTTTTTATTTTGTTTATAGAAAATATATATAATGGAAAAACAAAAAAGTCTCATAACCTAAACTGACCTCTCATAAGTTAGATTTTAGGTCTCACTTATAGATGATTAGTCAACCTGTGTTAAAAGACTTTTAATAGTATTATTCTTTTTTTCCATGCAAAGCAATATATGCCTTTCTGATTTCCTCCTCCGCAGTGCGCCATATGGTATATTCACTCATAACCGGCAGTCCCATTGAAACATTCTCATTTCGGTATGACATGGAACTTTCAATCTCCTTTTTTCCGCTCATATGAAATGCGTGGGCTCCCGTATAAGATGCCAATTGTGAAATCACTTCTGCATTCACGCCACTTCCTATCATTATTTCCACATCATCTCCCGCCTGCTGAACCAATTTTTTCAGCAGTTCTTTTCCTTCCATACAATGATTTTCCTGTCCCGATGTGAGAATTGTATCTATCCCCAAAACCTTTGACTGCTCTAATACATCATATGGATTGCGACAAACATCAAAAGCTCGGTGAAGTGTTACATGCATATCCCCTGCCTGTTCTATTAATGTTTTCATGCGGTCCATATCCAGTTGTCCATCCGGATTGAGTATTCCAATTACAACGCCGTCTGCACCAAGCTGCCGGAATTTTTTCACTTCTTCGTTCATAATGGCAAACTCATAATCCGTATAGCAGAAATCTCCAAAACGTGGTCTGATTAATACACGAATCGGAATGTTCGTCACCTTTCTGATTTCTTTAATTAACGCCCCACTTGGTGTAGTACCACCGATTATGAGGTTGGAGCACAATTCAAACCTGTCTGCGCCTCCTCTGGCTGCCGCAATAGCAGATTCTACAGAGTCGATGCATGCTTCAAGGATAGGGGTGGGAAAATTTTCTTTTGTTGAATGTTTTGAGGGATAAATATTTTTTTCTATCAATGGGGTCCTCCTTTATCATAAAACAATTTCTATTTTCATATTAGAACAAAACTATTTTTTTCTAATCTCCAGCTCTTGATAAATATCTCTTGTAAGTTTTGCCAATGGTCTTTTCCCCCAACTTTCCTTTCTTATATCATTCATATATCCATAAGCCACTACATTTCCAGTTGGAATATTTTGACACACAATTGCCATTCTCCTGTAAAAATCCACACTACTTCTCCTATATTTTTTATCTGCTTACCGCTGCACCCGATTCATATAAAAACCCCACTCAAAAACTGCCTTTTCAAAAACCATTTCCAACCGGTAAGACTCCGCCATTGTATTTTCCTCATCGACGAACTCAATTCCCAATGAATAAAAATACAGTTTATCCGTTTCTTCTTTCTTAACCATGGAAAACAGATATGATCCTTCACAGTTTTTCATCAATTCTAATATCTGTTCTTCTGTCAAAGGCATGTCCGGGATTTCCCTTATAAGCTCATCATTAGCATTATAATACTTATAACCATCCTTTCAATTACCTTTCACTAATACTGTTACAATTCCCAGTATACCCAATGCAAAAAGCAAAATTGCAGCAAGTACCAAAAGCACGATTATGAATATTGTAAGTTTTTTCCATTTCCCTTCTTTTAATGCCAAATACATCACATCAATAACATCCAGAGTAAAGAAAAATTGAAGTATGCAATGAATTATCACTATAGCTTTTACTTTCATGTTTGTTTTTGATGACAAACGTAAATAAGCAATCACATATGGCGAACCAAAAGCAACAATCAGCCAGCCTCCGGCAGCTCCCATTGCCGCAATAGTTGGTCCTAAAAATATCATAAACGGTACTGGTATAAATGCCAGAAAAAGAGCGGCAAGTAATGTGAAACCACCAACGATAAAGAACGGAATCAAAGCATATTTGACTAATACGGATGCATTAAGCATCATATTGCGGTTCTCCGGCTTGCAAAATTTTACCGAAACAATAATATTCAGCACGCCAAAAACAATTGGAAGATA
>JAUUNJ010000423.1 GCA_030844625.1 Roseburia sp.
CATGCATAAAATGACTCTTATTATAAAATTCTTTTCTATACTTCTCGTAATAACAATCGATACGAACAATTGGGATATTCTTATTTAATAATGCAGTTCTTATCTTATCGATAACATTGCTATTTCCAACAAAATCTCCTTTAATAAAGTCCTCGCCATAAACTTTATTAATATGGCAATCAATTTTAACCATATTGTTATCTCGTTTGAAAATAAAATTACTTTCATCTAACGTAGGAAGTTCATGAGAGAGAAAATATCTGAGTTCAATATTAAAATAGTCAAATGCCGAAAAAATCGCATTATATATGCAATCTTCATAATATACTTTATTAAACGGTTTCACCATATATCTGACTTCCTTCTTGTCAACATAATCCGTCAAACAGTCTGGCATTTTCAATTCGTCTATTTCTTTGATACTTCCTTTCTTCATTTCAATAACACAAGCCAGCTTCTTAATAGATGAATTTTCCAATAAATCCTGGTATTCAAAATTATCCAGATTAAGATACGACAGTAATTCAATTCCCAAAATACTTGTTCCACCAACCGAAAAGAAGTTATCCTCTATACTGAATTCCTCTTCACAATTTAAAAGTTGTTTCCACAGTTTATACAACGCCTTTTCCATATCCGTTTCCGGCTTTGTGATTGGATTGTTTGACTGTAATAATTTGCCTGATTTTTTCATAATCTTAAAGTCAATCTTTCCATTAAGTGTTAAAGCAATTTTTTTAACAACATATATCCTTTTAGGAAGCATATATGTTGACAACCTTTCACCTAAAAAATCATACAGTTCATCATATTCGATATTCTTTGATTCCTTTATATATGCAATGATGTCTTGGTCTTCCACATCGATTTCTGCAAAATCGATACTCGCAAATTCAAGCATTATATTTTTTATTTCATTGACTTCTACCCTGTAGCCATTAATTTTGACCTGAGAATCCTCTCTTCCCATAATATTTATCAGACCATCATTTTCAATGTGTACTATGTCCCCTGTACAATAAATCTTTCCTTTATGACCACCGTTTACAATAAACTTTTCATTTGTTAATTCTTTATTGTTGATATATCCTGCAGATGTGCTTTTACTCTGAATACACAACTCTCCTTTGTTATGATTTTTTTTACAATCTTCGTAATCATGCAATACTCCATAATCATCTTTAATAAATACTTCAGTATTTATGATTGGATATCCCACAAATGGTTTCTCTTTGTATTTTTTTAGACTCAAATCCGATATTTCTGAAAATGCTATACCTATTGTTGTTTCAGTTGGACCATAATGATTTATGACTCTAATATTAGGATTATCTTTTATAAATTTGCTTACATCTTTAATTTTAAGATTTTCACCACCAAGTACCAAAAACCTGAATTTTTCTCCAAAGTCCAATATTCCTGTATCATTATAATTCATCATCAGATTGAAATAGCTTGGTGTACATTTCATAAATGTTACTGCATTATCCTTGATATAATTAATTGCCTTGACGGGTGATATATACTGTGTTTTCTTTAGTAAATTTACAGTTCCACCTACCGCTAATACAGGAAACACATTTGAATAACCTAGGTCGAATGCTAAAGATGACACAACAATAGAACTTTCATCATTAGTAAGCGCAAATTCACTTATAAACCATTGGATATAATTAGCAAGGTTCTCATCCGTTACCATTACGCCCTTTGGATTTCCCGTTGTACCAGAAGTATACACAATATACTGAATATCCGTACATTTTCTACACACTTCCTTACTATTTTGTAATTTACCTTTCAGACAATTTTTATAATCAACAAACGTTATATCATTATTCTGTTTTAACTTCTCAAGTTTTTCATCATTTCCTAAGTCATTGTAAATAACGGTATTGCACTCACTGTTATTTAACATATATTCAATTCTTTTTAATGGAAATTCTTTATCAATCACCATAAATGCTGCACCAGATTTAACAATTCCAACTATCATTGAAATTATTTCTGGCACCTGTTCTGTGTATACTGCGACTACTTTTTTCTTTGAAGGGATAGATTCTCTGACAAGATTACTATATTTATCAAGCTCATCATAGGTTAAGGATGCCTCTTCACTTTTTACAGCAATTGCGTCTGATCTTTCTTTTATTTGTTTATGTAAATATTCTATAAATGTCATTCTTCGCTCCAATATCCATAATTCAAATCATCTAAACTAATAAAATATTTATCCTGAATTATTCATGAAACAGTATCTAAATCAGAAATTGCGCCATGAATCTTTAAATTTGATCCATACAGCTTCAACTAATCTCTTTTGACCGAAAAAAGGGTATAAAATCCCTATAGCAAGGTTTTGAGTAGTTATCCAGCTGTCAAGGTTCGTTAATAGTTGCTATTCCAGTTGCACCTGCAGTTTGCTGATATTAGATAGAGTCTCATAGAACTCATCCTTATAAGGGCCAACTGCTACACAGCTTGAATGTTATATATCTTGCTGAATGTATTGTTTTTGCGGCAATCTTCAGCAGTTTTAAACGGACGGTATCGATGCGTTGTTTACGCATATTTGCTGATAACGCCAATCGTCTAAACCAATTAAATATGTTATAAGCCAGTGCATGTATTTGAAGTCTGTTGGCATTCACTATTCTTGTGTGACTGCTCACAGAAGCAAAGTCAAAGCCAGATTTGCTTTCTTTGATGAAGTTCTCCATCAGACCTCTTTTACAATAAAACCTGATGAGGTACTCCAGGGATGAATCCATGTTTGTGACAATAAATGTATACATGTAGGTCATCTGATTCTCAGGTTTCTCGACCTTGCAGACAACACGCCTTTCGTAAGGCCAAGAACCAGCCTGATACATGAATTCACCATAAACTACAGCGTAGTCAACCTTGTTTTCGCGGGT
>JAUUNJ010000424.1 GCA_030844625.1 Roseburia sp.
CCACCATCGATTATCATCGTAGACTTGATAGAAATAAGTACTCTGAGTGAAAAACGCTCCGGCAACATTCAGCTGATAAACAATTCAGATAAAGGTAGCGGCAATACACTCCAGTCGAGTAGTCAAGCTACAGGAAAAAATCAAAAGTCCATAGTATCTGAATTGTATTAAACCACGATATTAAAAGTAGAAAGGAAACGTGTGATAATTAACTTCCTAGTTATCATACAAAGAACAAATGAAAAAAATAAGTATAGTAATTCCTTGTTATAATGAGGAGAAAAATGTAGTTCCTATTAGTGAAGCAATTGAACAAGAACTTAATTTAAAATTGAGTAAATATGATTATGAAATAATTTTCATTGATAATTGTTCGACAGATAATACACAGGAATTATTAAGAGGTATATGTGGAAAGAATAAAAAAATAAAGGCAATTTTTAATGCAAAAAATTTTGGACAATTTAATTCACCATACTATGGATTACTTCAGTCAACAGGAGATTGTACAATTCTTGTATGTGCAGATTTTCAAGATCCGATTGAAATGATTCCTAAATTTGTTGAAGAATGGGAAAAAGGATATAAAATTGTAATTGGTCAGAAAACTTCTAGTCAAGAAAATAAGGTTATGTATTTTTTGCGTTCACTATATTATAAAGCAATTAAGAAATTTTCAGATGTCGAGCAAATAGAGCATTTTACGGGATTTGGGTTATATGACAAAGATTTTATTAAAGTTTTGCGTAATTTAAAAGATCCTACGCCATTCCTCAGAGGGATTGTTGCTGAACTTGGTTTTAAACGTAAAGATATTCCATATGAACAAAAAAAGAGAGCAGCAGGAAGAACACATAATAATTGGGCTTCGTTATATGATGCGGCAATGTTGTCCTTTACATCATATACAAAAGTAGGATTACGAATCGCAACGTTTTTAGGATTTGGCACGGCTTTTGTTAGTATAATAATAGCGATTATATATTTGATTTTAAAATTATTATATTGGAATCGATTTAATGCTGGATTGGCACCAATGTTATTGGGAATGTTGATTATTGGATCTATTATTTTAATTTTTCTTGGATTAATGGGAGAGTATATTCTTAGCATGAATGCAAGGATAATGAATAGACCATTAGTAATTGAAGAAGAAAGGATAAATTTTGGAGAAAATGAAGAATAGAATAGATTTTTTCAGTGATAAAAAAGTATTAATTACAGGTCATACTGGGTTTAAAGGTTCTTGGATGTGTAAAGTTTTAGAAATGTCAGGCGCAGATGTGACAGGATATGCTTTGGATGCTCCGACAAATCCTAGTTTATTTGAGATGGTGGAATTAAAAAATAAGATTAACTCAATAGTTGGTGATATTAGGGATTTAGATCATTTAAAAAAAGTTTTTGATGAGGTGCAACCAGAAATTGTAATTCATATGGCTGCTCAACCGATTGTACGTGAGTCATACAAAAATCCGGTTTATACATATGAAACAAATGTGATGGGAACTGTTAATATACTGGAATGTGTTCGAACCACCTCTTCTGTAAAATCATTTGTGAATGTGACAACGGATAAAGTGTATTTGAATAAGGAATGGGAGTGGGGATATCGGGAAAATGAAGAATTAAATGGATTTGATCCATATTCCAATTCAAAATCTTGTTCAGAATTAGTGACAAGCAGTTATTTGAATTCGTTTTTTGCAGATAGAGATGTTGCAATTACTACATGCAGAGCTGGAAATGTAATTGGCGGTGGAGATTTTGCGGCAGATAGAATAATTCCGGATTGTATCAGGGCCGTACAAGATAAGAAAGATATTATAGTTCGTAATCCGTTTTCGACAAGACCATATCAGCATGTATTGGAACCGGTAATTGCATATTTGACGATTGCACAGGCTCAATATGAGGATAAAAGTCTGGCAGGAAATTATAATGTTGGCCCTGATGATAGTGATTGCTGGACAACAGGAAATCTTGTAGATTTATTTTGCCGTGAATGGAACAATCAGACTGGTATGGAAATTAAGTGGATCAATCAATATGATGGAGGACCACATGAGGCTAACTTTTTAAAACTGGATTGCTCAAAGATAAAGTCTACATTTGGTTGGAAACCAAGATGGAATGTGGAAACAACGATGAAAAAAATTGTTGAGTGGTCCAAGTGTTACTTAGAAGGTAATGATGTGGTTTTCTGCATGGAAAAGCAGATCAAAGAGTTTTTAGAAAAATAAAAATTGAAAATGGAAAATAAAATAAATAATATATTAACAGTAATTGTTCGTGGATGTTTAAAAATTATTCGAATTACTCCAAATGAAAAAAATGTGAATGCATGGGTACAGTTTGTTAAATTTGGGATAGTGGGAGTTTCAAATACGGTAATTGGTTATGTACTGAATATTCTGGTATTATTGGCTTTAAAATCTGCAAATGTTTCATGGGATTATATCGCAGGAAATATTGTTTCGTTTGTACTAAGTGTTTTATGGTCGTTTTACTGGAATAATCGATTTGTATTTACTGTTGAGAGTGGAAAGAAAAGAAATTTGGGAAAAGCTCTTTTGAAGACTTATATGGCATATGGATTTACCGGCATTATTCTTAATAATATTTTGTCTTTTATTTGGATTGATAAAATTGGAATTTCCAAATTTATAGCACCTTTGATTAATTTGATAGTAAGTGTTCCGTTGAATTTTATTATTAACAAATTATGGGCTTTTAAATCAGAAGATGAAAATTAACAAATTTGGGAGCCTTTTTCTTATTTTTTGGGGTCTGACCCCAATGTGGTCAACCTAGCGTCAACTTACAAAAAATAAAAGGGGTCTGACCCCATTAAATAGTAAACGTCAAACCACTCGCCTTGGATAATTAGCATTTTTGTGAGACACTCTAAA
>JAUUNJ010000425.1 GCA_030844625.1 Roseburia sp.
GATGATTTAGATGATATGTATATCGCAATGAAAACACAGTATTCTGCCCTCATTCCACGTTTTTATGTTCTTGTCAACCGAAGCGGAAATGAAATACACATACTGCCATTATTTTTAAGGGAGGATAGTTCTGAATTTTATGATTGTCCGTCTGATTTTTTCCACGCAGACAGGCACAGCATTTTCACAAGAGATTTTGACAGTATCAACGTGAAACTTTCAACTGCTACGATTTACTATTATGGGATTTATACAAAAACTTATGAGCCGAAAGTTACCATGCTTTCCTACTCACAGGCTGATGATTGCTTTTATATCGACAACGGAATACAGGACGGTCACATAAAGGCATTTGAAAAGGAACTGATAAAAGAATCACTCTACTTAAAACACATTGCCCAGTAACAGCCAAGAGGACTTGCAAGGTTTCTGACCTTACAAGTCCTCTGCTGTATCATAGTGATGTTGGCTGTGTCCATTCCGTCAAGGACTGCCCTACGGCGTATCGGCTTCGCCTTGTTCCTTGACCTCACTACGTTTTCTTTTTTTCTTGACACAACAAAAGCACGCACGAATTTTCTTCAATCTTACAGGCTCTCATTCTTTCACATACTCTATCAATTCTTCTATTCCACAATCCAAGTAACTGCACAGTTTACAGATTAGTTGTGCGTCTAATCTCTGAAATTCATTTCTGCAATAACGATTAAAGTTAGACCTCGGTATATCCAATTCCTTACAAATGGTATTCTTACTAATTCCTTTTTCTTTCAGCAGTTCCTCTATGTGAAGTTCCAAATGTCCATACTTCATTGCCTCACCTCTACATAAAAGTATATTCAATAAATCTTTATGTAGTAATTCACTATATGGTGAGGTACTATATAGTTATCCCTATAACTATATAGAAACAGAGGTATGTCAAAATGAAAAAGAAATTATTATTTGCCACTATTATTCTAGTCTTGCTTGCAGGTGTTCTCTATTACATTAGCTTACCCGATTATCTTGTATTTAACAGTATGTCATTCAGCAATGGGGCTAATCGTGATACCGAATTGCAAGTTATCGTATATCAATACTGGAATACCGATGAAGTGGTAGCGGAAATCGAAGCAGAACATAATCAAATCAACGGAACTCCCACTATCCTTACAATCAATCTATACCACTCTAAATGGTCTTTTCACAATGGATATGAACCATTTTATACCACTACTATCAATTATAATTGAAAAGCAAAAGCAGACAGTCAATCAAAAAACTGTCTGCTACAAACTGGGATTTACGAAAATCTTTTTTGAATCTTATACAGCCATATACTACAAATAACAGCTATAAATAATATAAATATAACTGCAATAGAAATAGCATAATCTTTCGGTAATATAACTGCAATCACTCCAGAGAACAAAAGACAAATTCCTATCAATAAAACAGGCTTTCCTAATGCTTTTGCATATCCTTTTCTGTCGTTTGTGGTTTCAAATACTTTGCCATGAACAGAAGAATAATTTCCTTTTAATAGAGAAAAACTAACAAATATGAGAAGAGCAGAACAGAACCACATCATTATACTAAAGCCTATCATAATATATCCCTCCATCAATTCTAATTTGTTTGTTTTTCATAATATCATACTTTGTAATTATTTGCACCATTATAATTGCAAAATAACGCAGACAATATCTCTACTATCTGCGTCATTCCTTTCGTGTCTTCTTGAAATATTTACTCCATTTTCTTTCAATCTTTATTCCAAATTTACTCCATTTTAAAAATCCGTTACGATATTTTGTGGTATTCTACGATACCTTTTCTTTGAAGAAAAATGTCTGCAAACCTTGATTTTAAGCGAACTTTTCAATATTTCCAAGCACTTTATTCTGTTGTGAGAATTTCTTCTCAATTATTTCAAATATATTAAGATACTTCTCTCGTATTTTCTTTGTGTTAAATATTTCCTTTCCCTTTTCAACAGCATCCTGGGACACTTTCTTAACAAGATCTGATAGTGTTATGTATTCAATCATAATTTTTCCTTTCCGAACATGCTAATAAGACCATTTATCGCCTCAAACTGCTCTTTACTAATAGTTATGTTCTCTTCCTTCATTTCTCCAAACAATATATAATCCGCCGATACTCCAAGGATTTTACAAATTACAATCAACTTGTAAATATCAATCCCGGCACAACCTCTTTCAATCCTTGAGACTTGATTAGCTGTTATATTTAAATAGGTACTTAAATCTACTGCTGTAATTCCCTTCTCAATCCTTTTTTCTTGTATTCTCCATCCAATTTGTTTTCTTATATCATCTGTAATGTCTTCAACACTATTATAACTTATTTGCTGCAATTTCTCATCTATCCTTTCGCTTCCGTTGTGGCTAGAAACGTTTGAAGGTCTGGAAAAACTCCTCCAACATGAAATTTTTAGCAAATAAAAAAGGACACATGAAAAACAGTTCCAGTCCTCAAACTGGTTTCTAATTTTTCATGCGTCCTTAGGATGGCACCTTTGCGTATCATCAGCTTACGCTTATTGCAGGTGTCTCCCATATCATGATGACCACTAATTTAATTGTCTTGTCCTGTTGCGGTCAAATATCTGCCGCAACATCTGATGTCTGACTGTATGTATCAGATATAATACTTATCCTGTTCTACTCTATCCAGCAGCTCACCCTCCTTGAAATTCTTCAAGGTCATTACTCTGCCACAATGGTGACATTTCATCATAACTCTCGGCAGTACCGGATAATTTCTGTTACCTGTAACCATGTATGAAACTTTCATACTCTTTTTGCACTTCTTACAATAAAAATCTATAACTTTTAACTCTTTGTTCAATTCAGTTCGCTCCTTATTCATACAAAATCATCAATCTACAATTCT
>JAUUNJ010000426.1 GCA_030844625.1 Roseburia sp.
TACTGCTGTTAATAATTACACAGGCAGTTGTCTTACATGGAGTGGCATCAGCTCCGCCTACTCTGTAGAAAGTATCACAAAGTACGATAGGATTATCTGCATGACTTGTTTTGTCTCCTGCTGTTCCAACTGTAAGAAGCGCAGCAGATTTTTTTGTTCCGGCGTCAAAAAGCACTCCGGCAATTTTAACTCCGCCTACATTGCCTACTGTCATACACTGATTGCCGTTGGTAGGTTTCAGCGTTGCATATCCCAAACCAAGTATAACTGTATTTTCATTGGTTACTTTAATCGGTTCGCTTATATTATAGATTCCCGGAGTCAAAATCAGGTTTTTGCCACCTGCAATGGCAGCATTGATTGTTGCTGCTGTATCTGTTGGCTTTGCTACATAAAAAGAATCCAATCCGATAAATTCCCCGGCAATGTTTTCCCCATCCCATGAAACACCTTCAGAATTCTTTTTGATTTCCGGTACAAATACTCCGTAATCTCCATTGTCATCTATTGTGAGAAATGGTTTTTCTACCTCTTCAGGAGTCTTTGCAACAACCGTGTTCGCTGCATATGGCCACTGACCTTCTGAGCCCTTTACCGTTGCACCACATCCTACAAGAACGTTATTCCAAACAACACCCTCAAATTTGCTCATCTCACTATTTCTTGTAAGCCACTGCTGCTGTGAAGCGCCTGAGACTTCACCCGCAATCTTAGTGTCTGCAAGGAAACCTCCGCTGGCATATCCACCATTCTGATGTAATAATAAATTTCCTTTTATGTTCATTCTTCTCATGGATGTGGCCTGAGATACTGCCCACATTGTACTCTTTGCGGTTGTTGTAAGATTTTCAACGGAACGCCAGAAGTTACACAATGCATTGTAATTAACTTCTCCATCATATTTTATTCCCTTCATCCATTCTGCCTGACATCTTATATTGCCCAGGGTTGTATCCTCCGGAGAAAGGCCCATACCTGCAACCTGAGTATAAAATCCAATCTTTACTGTTAAATCGTCACTATATGTACCCGGCGCAAACATAAAGGCATATCTGCCTGTGCCAAACTGACCGGCTTCCGTCGTCTTATACACAGTATCAATATAAGACTGAATTTCATTTGTATTATCTGTTGGTTCAAAAATATTTGTATTATACCCAAATACAGAAATTTCATATGATGTTGCTGCTGATTTTGATGATTCAGTTCCTCCAACCACAGCAGTCACCTTATAATATCCATCATCATAGCTGTCATCTGTATAGGACGTTGTAGATACTGTTGCAATCTTTGAATATGTTGCATATCTGCTCTTTGCTTTATATACATTATAAGTAGCACCACTTACTGCTTTCCATGTAATCGTACATGAAGTGTCGCTGTTTTCTTTGAAAGTCAGTGATGCCGGTGCACTAACTGTTGTTGCAGCGGTAACAGGTATTTCCGGGATTCCTGAAACTGCCACAACCAAAGCAGCCACTAATGCAATAAAGCTTTTCTTAAATGCTTTCATTTGTCTCATAATATTCCTCTTTCTTTCAATTTGATGTCTCAATTTTAACATAAGTATATTTTGTTTCCAACATTAAAAATGTTTTTAGACATTATGAACAATATTTCTAAAATTAATTATTGAAAATATACAAAAAACGAATTTGCCTCTGCCGTTTCCACGCTTTTTTCCCTTATAGCACTAGAGACCGAAAAGTGCGATGGCACTTTCCGGTCTCTTACGTTTCGCTTCAAATAGTAATGACAGAACAGTATAATGGATGCATTGTTTTCCTGAAAAAAGCAACACCTTCCTTGTGTATACACAAAATGTGTTGTTTTTTTTCTGAAATCTCCTTCAGATGTACTGTGCTGTATTTCTGCTTGAAAACTTTATATCGTTACATCATCCCCATGCCCGGATTTCCGGCTGGCATTGCAGGTGTATCTTCTTTGATATTTGCAACCACGGATTCTGTTGTAAGTAATGTACTTGCAACACTTGTGGCATTCTGCAATGCACTTCTTGTAACCTTGGCAGGGTCTAAGATTCCTGCATCTACCATCTGGACATACTCACCATTCAACGCATCAAATCCTGTACCTGGTTCTGATTCTCTTACTTTGTTTACAATTACAGAACCTTCCAGTCCTGCATTACCTGCTATAGTATAAAGTGGAGATTCCAGTGCCTTCAAAATAATTGCTGCACCTGTCTTTTCATCCCCTTCCAATGTGCCTACTAACTCAGCCACTTTCTTGGAAGCATGAATATATGCAGAACCACCGCCTGCTATAATACCTTCTTCTACGGCAGCTCTTGTGGCATTTAATGCATCTTCCATTCTAAGTTTATTTTCCTGCATTTCTGGCTCTGTAGCAGCACCAACCCTGATGACTGCAACACCACCGGCTAACTTTGCAAGTCTTTCCTGAAGTTTTTCTCTGTCAAATTCTGATGTTGTCTCTTCAATCTGAGCCTTAATCTGACCTACTCTTGCTTCTATCTCTTCTGAATTTCCCAGACCATCTACAATGATTGTATTTTCTTTTGCAACTTTAACTGACTTGGCACGACCCAGATCGTCAATTGTTGTATCAGCCAGTGACAGACCAAGTTCTTCTGAAATCACCTGACCACCTGTGAGAATTGCAATGTCCTTTAACATTTCTTTTCTTCTGTCTCCGTATCCCGGTGCCTTAACAGCTACAACGTTGAATGTTCCTCTCAGCTTATTTACGATTAATGTTGTTAAAGCTTCACCTTCAACATCTTCAGCGATAATGAGCAGTTTGGAGCCGGACTGAACAATCTGCTCTAAAATCGGAAGAATTTCCTGAATGTTTGAAATCTTCTTGTCTGTAATAAGAATATATGGATCATCAAGATTTGCTTCCATTTTT
>JAUUNJ010000427.1 GCA_030844625.1 Roseburia sp.
GGAAAAAACTTAAGGTTCGACAAATTCTATATAGATATGGCTTCACAAAATCACGAGCTTCATCTTGATCAAGTACAACAATATTTGTAATTTCTACATTAAAAAAATCCGCAGGTATCTCTTCATGTTCCAAATCTTTTCCACAAAACAAATGGATATGAACAAACTCATCTTTTTTGAATACTTGATTGGTATCAGGAATCGGTTCTTCCACCGCACGCTCTACATCCCAGTTAACATCCTGCTTTAATCCCATCACATATTCCGAATCTTTCTCCTTGCTGTGTAAATCATATGTATAATACCGTAGTGGCACTGTTACATTATATGTATGCAACAAATCTTTTATATTAATCACCTCACATTTCTCTACACAAATCAAATTGCAACGGGTGTATTATTTCCATCTTCCTTCAATATGCAAGCTGTTTTATATTATTAAAACAATTTCTTAATTTTACAATTTTTTTGTCATATGAATCCATAAAATCATCATATGACATTCCACTATATGACAACATTGCCATCATATATCCACTATTATCCACGTATAACGTCTTCCCAACAACAAAATATTTATACCCAGAGTTCTTATATTGCACCAAAATCATATCAGGTATATTCTCTATTGTTTCTGTTTGTGAATCTCCTCTGATAGTAAGTCCTTTATCCCCTGTAATTGCTTCATTCTTAAAGTCACCATTTAACCCCTGTGTCTCAGTTATTCCTAATTCAGATTCAGCATATTGAAGAGTATGATAAATTTGTTGTGATGTACATATATCTACAAACATATCTCTCTCGGCTTCATCACCTTCCATCATCTTTATACTATCATCAATCCCTGTATCTCCGTAAAATTTTACTACACGAATATACTTCTTTCGCTTCAAATCCCACCAATTATTGTAAAAATATGTATCTCCTTCTGGGCTGATAGGTGTAACTTCCTTTTTTTGTAACCCATTATATACAACCTGTACATAGTCATTTGAAAAAGAACGGAATTGTCCATCCATTACACCTAAATAATAATGACCTGCTCCCAATACAATAATCACAACTAACACAATAACCGTCATGCGTTTTTTTAAGTTAGCGCTCCTGACGTTTCTTACGGCTTGCTTTAACAAAATTTGATACTCGCTATCCTCTTTCAGATATTCAATTACCAATTTTTTATTGTTTTTTTCTTCTTGCGGAATATTTTCTATCAAATTTGTCAACTCCGCCTCAGCAATATTCATTTTTTTTAAGGAATAATGATATAACAGTTTTTGACTTCCCTTTATAACATCCCAAATAATCCCAGATAATATTGTCGATATAACAAATTCTAACATAACATTCCTTTTTCTCTCATAAAATACTTTTGTTTTCAATCACATATTCACATTATTATCCTGATATCCTTTTACATCCTCCCCTATCAAAAATATGTTCCATCTTTACACCCCATTAGTAAAATTATCCTTGTAACTTGCTAACCTGTTCTTCAAGTTTCTCAATTCTTCTTAGTAAACTATAAACCGTTTCTTCACTTGGAATAGTTTCTTTTGCAAATACTTTTTTAACCATTCTTTTGTTCTGAAAATTTCCTGTTCTAATTTGCTTCTAACAATCACATCTATTTCCTCGGAGTCAAATAACTTACCTTAAATCTATTTTTCCCAATCAATAGAGGCACATTTTTATTATCAGCTTTTTATCTGAGAATTAATATTATCTTCAAATACACCTTGAGACATCTGGTATTCTTTTACTGCTTCTTCAAATAAACGCTTGTATTTTTTTATTTTTTCACTCAAATTTTCAGTAGTAATTTCCTTACATCGAATCACTGCAAGCATATCTTTCTTACTGTTTTTAATACTATCAAAAATTGTCGAAAATTCATTTGCAATAATTCTCTTTTCAATACGCAATGTGGCTGAAATAAGCATAGGAGAAGCGCTCCTCTTTTCCTTTTCTTGCTGATTATATTTTCTAAAATGTATAAAAACAATTTCGTCATCAATGACCACCATTTCAAAACTGTATTCTATTCTTGAAATGTAAATATCAAAATCTTTTCCCGCATTATTGACCATCAATTTCGCAATTTCGTCAAATTTTTCATTATTATTAGCAGTTATAATACGTTCCACCTTATCCGGTGTAACCTCATTTGTCATCAAATTATTAATAGTACTAAAAAATACATTCTGCCTTCCAACAACTGAATATGGTGAAAATCTGGTTGTTTTAACTGAAATATTTGATTTCTTCACAGCCTCTGTTAAGGCATCAAATGCATCGTTTTCACCAATTATATATTGAGCTAACGTTCTCTTATCTTCGCTAGATGATCCAAAATCCTTTACTAACGATTCAATATTTGTAATTCTACAGTTTATTCCCTCCAACAAATTCTCTACATATAGATTGGTCGGTTCGTAAAAACATGGTCTATATAATGTATACTTTGTGTTAGAAGAAACCATAGCTTTAGACACATCCACAATCTCCTTCTGAATATTTGCGATTTCATCAGATGCGGCTTTTCCTCTAAAAATATCAAGATTGTAGGTATAGTAATATTCTGCATAATACCGTATATCTGAAGGTATTTCATTTTCTTGAATTTTATCAGATCTCAAGAAAAACACTCGCTTACCTTGAGAATGTGCTAAACCTACTTCATACATAACATTCAAATTCCCTATCGTATACAAATCCACTATACAACCACTTGACTCTCTTATTAATTCCATTATCTTCTTTACTCTTGAATTACTTCCCTCATCCATCAAGTCACTTCGTTCAAACTCAACCTTTAAATCATTTGTAGATATCTGGTCCTATGTCAAGATTTAGTACAAGTTAAAATGAGAAACTTTTCCCATTTTAA
>JAUUNJ010000428.1 GCA_030844625.1 Roseburia sp.
TTCTGCCGTATAAACAACTTTTGTGTGATCTAAAACCATACCTTACTCCATTCTACACGATTGTTTTTCACCTGTTTAGATACTTAAATTTCCAGCTGCAATAGCCATTATACTTGAGACTCTGTACTTATCATCTAACAGGCTAATTAATTCATGCCTTTGATTATCTGTCAGATTTAGCGACTGTACAAAAGTGATTAATGCAAAATCCGCTACCTGCTTACTGTTAGCATCTGTCTGAATAACAAGTGAATCAATCAATAGCGAGATAGACGAAAATATATCCTTACAGCAAAATCCAATCATCGACAACGGTAGCACTCTCATCCCTCGTTGCACAAAAACATTCAACGAAACATTACCATTTTCTTTATTGATACTGCCGTACAAAATCCAAAGATGTCATACCGCAGTACTCAATATATCCAAACAAGTGCTTATTTAAACCACTACGATGCTCAGTCATATCAATTCGTAGCCTGTCTAATTTCGCAAGATGCCTAAATCTTCTACAGACCTTTATCATTGTAAGATCTATACCAAGCTCAGCAGCCTCCTTCTCCGAAATCTCTCTCATACCTGAGGCATCATCAGAATGTGTGAGCAGGTAGCTGCCTCTGGCAACATACTTATCCTTTATTCTGCTTGACTACTTTTCATCTGGTATATAAATCAGGGGCAAGGGTTTCCACGGAGTGGTGCATGCACCCTTGCGGCTGATTTATATACCGGATATCCTAGCCCAAGCAGAAGAAGGAAGACCATTCATCCGTTTCCCATGACAGTTGAACCTTTATGTCGGAACACCTTAGCATTATCATTGCCATCATGTTATCTATGTTAGTATAGCACTTCAATGACACAAAACTAAAGTCTCTTTTATATGGAAAAATGATGTTTATTGAAACTGCCCTTAAAAATATTGCATTAAACACAATTATGACAGAAATAGATTCAAGCAGTGTCTATGATATGTATGATAAAGCAATCAGCAGTTACAAAAATGCTCCGGCTGGAACTCGCGAAGATATAAAAAAGAAATACCAAAATAACAAACTGAATCTTCAAGGTTCCATACAAAATGCCATAGCCGCTGCATACCGCAAAGAGAACCCTAAAATCACCCATTTTTATAATAATGTCAACTATAATGAGGTTCCAATTTGGGCAATTTTCGAAATTCTTACTATGGGCGATTTTGGTTATCTACTTTCCTGTCTGACTATTGATATGCGTGAAAAAGTATCCCGTTCAATCGGCATAAATCTATCCAGTGATACCTATCGGGAATTGCTTTATAAATATGTATATGCCTTAAAGGATCTGAGAAATGCTATTGCCCATAATGATGTAGTATACGATACCCGTTTCAAAAAAATGGATCCATCCAGACCAATGAAGCAGTGTCTGATTTTAGAAATGGGAATGCCTTACATAAATTTCAAAACTATTGGTGACTATATTATTCTCATTTGTTATTACTTGAAATTACTGAAAGTTTCTAAAACTGAGATTAAATCATTTATTCGAGAATTTGAAAAGATCACACGAGAATACGAAGCATCCGTAAACCCGAATGTTTCAGCTATTACGATCTGCCACAGAATGGACATTGATTTTTGATTACAATTATGATTAACCTATTATAAGTTATGCCACTTCAATTTTTGCAAATATCATCCAATCTGCAATACATGAAATTAAAATAACTATTCCTAAAAATGCAGGTACTCCTGCAAATTGTTCTAAATAATTGAATGAATTCAATATTATGCTTTTTTCTCCTTAAATGACTTCAGAAAGATCACCCATCCATAGATCAGCAGATTCATTACCAGTGCCACAGGAATAGCTCCCCAGTGGATTTGCTGATTCTGAAGTACATCCGCAGAGTACGTTCCTGAAAAAACTACCATCATATTATTATTCAGAAAATGAATAATTATCGGAACCCAGATATTCTGGGTTTTCATATAAGTATATGCCATAAAAATCCCCAGTGAAATACAGGTAACAAACTGGCTTGCCAGAGCCGCCAACCCCATATCCGGCGTAGTGTAATAGAAGAAGTCTATTGGCAGATGCCATACAGCCCACACACAGCCCAAAAGGATTACGCCGCCTTTTAGTCCAAATTTTTTCTGAAGAAGAGGCTGAAGATAATATCTCCATCCGTATTCTTCTCCAAAGAATGTCACTACTGACAGGAAAAAGTTTACCAAAACAGTAAAAAATATGATCCAGGTAGTAGGATTTGCCATTATTTTGCCAAACTCAGAAAGCTGGCCGCTCAGAGCACAGGCAATCACAAATCTGAGAAGATATAATCCAATAAACAACAGGATCATACGAATAGATATATTCCAATGTTCGCTGTTCAGTCCATAGGATCTGCGCTTTTCTTTACCGGATTGCAGAAGAAGAATCCAGAAAATAACGCTGCCACCTATTATAACGTAATTCATGATCGGTGCCCACTGAGAATATGGCATGCTCATCAGATCTCTATTTTGGGGAGCCAAAACAGAAGCCGCCGTGCAGACAACCAGCACCGCCGTGAGAGCTACAAAGAATATGTAAAAAGCCGTTGGAAGATTTTTATCTCCTTTTTTGGTAATTAAATAAGCCATCATCACACCTGCTGCTGGATACAGCATCTGCGCCTTTGGAAAAGCGCTGAGATCAAGACCTTTTCCATAGCTATACCACATCAGAAGTCCCATTACATATGTGATTCCGTATGCTATAATCACATAGATCAATAGCTGTTTTTTCTCTGTTTGCATAAATTTCATAATTTCCTCCTTGCGACTTCAAAGTTATTTACTTCTCTTCATACTTTTTAACGATAACTAAACTATAAGCAGCCAT
>JAUUNJ010000429.1 GCA_030844625.1 Roseburia sp.
GGATGGTAGATATTCTTTTTATATCAACCGAAAGCATTCTTTGCTGAACACTATAAAAAAGCAACTGGATGAGCAGGGAAAGAAAACACTATTCGCATATCTTTCTTTAGTTGAAAATTTTGCACCTTTCATTATGTCTGGAGTTACGGATTCTTTGCAGAAGGGAAAGAATAATGCTACCTTTGATAAAACGTCTCTGGAGTATCAGATTCAAATCAAAGAATTAGAGGATATGATTAAAATTTTCATGTCCCAAGGATTCACAAAGGATGAAATACAATCAACACTGCTGGATATGGCTAACTATAGGCATCTCCGCGATGACATCATCAGACTTGTGGGGGAAGCACAATGATTAATATACCGAAAGATTTAAGTGATATCGAAGTTGGTATATACAAAAGCGGATACAGCTACTGTGAAAGCCTTGTAAAAGTGAAACATATGGCAATTGCCAAAGCAGTCGAGAATACGGCAGAGAGATATGGTGCCTTGAAAATGATATCTGATATGGACTGCTTTAAAGAGTTCCTGTTTCGTGAAGTGACTGCCTATACAGAGCCATCCATTGGCGTTAGTGATCCGAGTTTGAGTGACAAAAATTGGTGGAATGAACTTAAGCATACACCGAGTTTCAAGCCAGAATATTGGAGCCGTTACTATGATTATTTGTTAAAGAAACCTTCTTGGAGCATTACAGCGGTCGAAAATATCAATTCTTCCACCGATGAAATTATGAATTCTTTGACAAATCCGCGGAAGGGCATGGCAGGTGAACGCATGGGAATGGTATTTGGCTATGTTCAATCCGGCAAAACAGCGCACTACATCGGAATGATCAATAAGGCTTATGATGCAGGGTATCGTATTGTGATTGTTCTATCTGGTATTCACAATAGTCTTCGCAGTCAGACTCAGTCGCGTATTGATGAGGAAGTGCTTGGATATGAAACAAGCCTAGAAAGTATCGGAGATATGACGCGGGAGCGTAATGCAATTGGCGTTGGTATAGGCCCCTATAACCAAGTTGAAACGCCTGTTCAATCTATTACAACGCGCGATGAAAAAGGTGATGTCAACAAAAAGACCGAGGGCGTTTCGATGATGCCGCCCCTTATGGTTGTCACAAAAAAGAATGCATCCGTCTTGCGCAAGATTCTCCGATTCTTTCGAAAAAATTACTGTGCGGAAATTATTGGAGGAAAAAAGAAAATTCCTGCAAAATATCCTGCACTCATTATTGATGACGAAGCAGATCAGGCTTCTATCAATACAAGAGCAAGCTATGATGACCAAGGCAACATTTTGGATGACTATAATCCTACAACAATTAATGGTCTGATTCGGGAACTGCTGAACATATTTGAATGCAGATCCTATGTTGGATACACAGCAACCCCTTTTGCAAACATCTTTATTCCTCCGCATATCGACGACGAAAGATATGGAACCGATTTGTTCCCCAGAGATTTTATCTATAGAGCTCCCAGAGCAGATCAATATATTGGCGCAAGGGAATTCTTTGGATTGGGCGGTGAAGACATTCCCGCAATGCCGCTTTATCGAAAAATTACGGATGGCGCAGGCTATCTCGGTAAAGGAACTAAATCTACCGATGCAGTTGGTGAGCTTCCCAAAGAACTCAAACTGGCTGTGAAATATTTTCTTCTTTCTACAGCGCTTAGAAACTGCAGAGGCCAGCGGAACAAACCTAACACAATGTTGGTTCATATTGTTCGATTCGTTGGCCAGCAAAATAAAATCAAACAGAGAATAATCAAATATTTTAAAGATGAAATCGAAAATTATATTCGATTTGGGGATCCATCAATCGAAAGTGAGTTCAAATCCATTTGGGAAGAAGACTATCTTCCGACTACAGAAAAAATGCGAGTACAGTTCAGAAAATATATAGCTGAATGCGTTGATGTCGATTGGAGCAGTATATGGGCTGAAATCAAAAGGCTAATCGCTGACAAGGAAATCAGTGTATACAGCGTCAACGGAAAGAGCGAAGATGTTCTCCTTTATAAAAACCACGAGGGAGCCCCTTTCAATGTCATTGTAATAGGAGGAGATAAACTTTCCAGGGGTTTAACGCTTGAGGGGCTGACGATAAGCTATTTTACCCGAAGTTCCAATACATATGACACCTTGATGCAAATGGGCCGTTGGTTTGGCTTCCGCCCCGGATATTTGGATGCCTGCAGATTATTTACTACGGATTCTTTGTACGCAAGTTTTTCCCATATTTCTATGGCAACGGAAGATCTTGCGGCGCAATTCGATTTTATGAATAGTGTGGTTCAAACTCCAAGAGACTTCGGATTGCGTGTTGCATCTCACCCAACGCTTGAAATTACCAGCCGCAATAAAATGAGAACGGGTCAAGAATTCAAGCGCGACTTTAGCTGTAAACTAAGCCAAACGCGTGTTTTTGATATTGATGGAGAACAGTATGACAGAAACTTTGAAGCTGTTGAAGATTTCTTGTACGCAATTAAAGGCTGCCGTATAACAACAGAGCAGTATCAAAAAACACATAATCGTAAGGCTCCCGGCGAACACATCTTTTATCAGGGCGTATCGGCACACGATGTTGCAAATTTTCTTGAGAGTTATGAAACGTCCAAAACTGCTACCAGAGCAAACAGCAAGTACATGGCAGATTACATTAGGACCATGAATGCGGATGGAATTGGCGGTGTTAAATCATGGACAGTTTGCCTAATTAATGTCAGTGGCCACGGGGAAAATTTTGACATTGCAGATCTCAAAAATATAGGTGGCGGCATTTACAGAGAAGAAGGACATGGCGTGGATTCGTATGCGGACGCTGCCATATGTTCCATTCACGCAATGACATCTGCT
>JAUUNJ010000430.1 GCA_030844625.1 Roseburia sp.
TCATCACTGTCGCTTTTACGGTACATGGCACCTCGGTGCTTTGCCTGTCGATGGGATATGGCGGTATTTACATCCTTAACCAGATACCCCTTGTCAATCAACCACACTGCTAAGGCTCTACCGTAACCGTAAGCATTCTCCAGACCAAAAACTATAGTCTTACCATCCGTATTACATTTTTTCACTTTCGCTACCAGCTTAGGAAAATCGGCTGGTCTGTTTGGGAAAGTAATCTCTCCCAGCTTTTGATTATAGCAGTCAATCATAACTGCTGTGTGGGTCTCCTTATGTAGGTCAATACCCACATAAATATAATTCTCTTTAATCATAAAAATCTGCTCCATTCTCAATGTTTGGCAAAATAGTGGCAATCTCAACTGTTAAGCATCTTTCTAGGAATTACGCATCTTTCAGCAACCAAGTGTGCAAGAGTGGTATAGCCTATCCACTTCTGGTCAGACGCAAAATATCCCGAATGGATACCGCTGACTTTCATGGAGATGGATACATCCTGCAGAACACAGGACTCACAAAAGACTTACGAATCGCTTTCGTGGTGTGTGATGTTAACTCTGAAAAAGAACAGTTACAAGTCAATTTTTTGATTTGGGAGCAGATTTTTTCATATGAACCACTAAAATGAGCAGAATTAGCTTTATGCCATAGACCAAAAACAGAGAAAAACAGTAATAATGCACAAATATAATTTTCAGACAGGCAAGCCAACTTTCTCTTGCCCTTGTGAGAGCCTGTGTTGCCCCTGTGTGCAATTTTAAGAGCGAAGTCGAGGTGGTTACCCATAATGGAAGATTAAAGGCTTGTTGGGGAAGTGTGAACGAAGTTACTTTTAGAAAATATAAGAAAAATATTAGGGTCGAAATGTGTGCAGGTTAAAGGCTTTATGCCGCCCTAGACGGCATAAGCCGGAAGACACCCACCGGCAAAGCCGTTGGGTAGAACCTAACATGGCATAACTTTTCCTGCTGTTCAAAAATTTGTTATGCTTTGGGATATTTTTATCGGAATTATCATGTAACAGAAAAATCGAGAATGTTCCATGGCGGTTGTCGCCAATAGAACATCCTCGATTCTGTGTTTCCGTTTGGGTATTATGGAGATATCTCATCCCCCTTATACCCCTTGGTGAGTGCCGTTGTAACATGGATGTTTTGGGTTCGTCAAGGAAAATATTACAAAATTGTTACGTTTGGTTTTAAATACCCTTATGCGCACCCAGTTCTAAGATTTCTAAATTAATCCATGGATATCATTATCTTCGGCGATAGCCATTCTGATTAATTTAAAGACCATAGTTAATTTTTTAGGTGATGGGCGTCCTTAAGTGGAGACATAATTAATAATAATTTATGCCACTTACTTCACAAAAGCTCATCATGTCCTCTTTAAAATGATTGAAATCTATCTTACCCTTTGTTTTTATTGCTTTTACCGAATCTACAACGTTTTTTACAATCATAGATTTCTTCTCATCCATACATGCTTCAACATATTTTTCATAGTCCATAAATAGATTAACATCTGCAAATCCATAAGCAACAGAACAGTGCTTTACCTCTTTATATTTTCCATTTTCCAATAATTCTTTTGGAGCGATAATTGGAATAATGCCAATTATATTAATTATCTCGCTGTATGATTTATCTTTAAAATAAATATAGATATCTTGGCATAGTCTATATATCTCATCATCAACCCCATATACATCTTTATAATATTTTGGAGAATTAATATTTAATTCCATCTTTACCATCCTTTCGACTTTAATAATGGCGGAAATTCGTCATACATATATTCAAAATACTTATTCATATCATATTGCCAATAATGTATGTATATCTCGCATAAATTTCATTTCTCCTAAAAGAAAGGCTCTGCTAAAATAGCAGAGCCCCGACATTTTCTTTCGAAACTAATAGTTTCTAGCCAGATTGTGGTAAATGTCAAACCCGTATAAAGCTCGTAAGGCACTGCACTCTGGCGCAACATCTTACTTCCACGCTTGGCAGACACTCAAGTTGCCTGTCGTTACTATTATATTACCTGTCTAAAAAAATATGTCAATCCATAATTTCTGATTTCATAAAGAAATAACAATTTGTGGTGTCTCTTTTATTTCCAGAATACCTTTCCGCCGAAATCTTCTGCCATTTTGACACATCCCTTGTAAGAAGCGAGATCATGATACTCATCCGGATTGTGTGCGTCTACACCTACAATAAATTCATTTCCGTTTTCCACACCAAGTTTCACAAACTTTTTGTCCGGATAATTATAACCCTCACGGAATCCGTTCACATTGATCTCGATCGGAATACACTCCTGCTTCAGACGATCCGCAAGCTGTTTCATGTACTTTGTATACAATGCATCATCCCCGGTATAATTCATAATATCCGGATGTCCCACCATGTTAAAATATCCGGTATCTAACGCCGTCGTAAGCAGTTCCACGTACATTTTCAGATGAGCCTCGTCCGCCCAGCCAAATCTTGTGCCATGAAAACTCTCATTTTCATAGAAGAAATGCTGTGCCAAAAGAAGATAATCCATCGGATACTGCCGGATCTCTTCGATCGTCGGCTCGAAGATCCCCGGAAAATATTCCATCTCCAATGCCAGAAAAATCGTGATATCCTCCCGATATTCTTTTTTCAATGTCTCGATGGTTTTTACATAATCCTCCAACTGGGACATTGTCATGCGGATTCTTGAGACATATCCGTTTTTGAATAAATAAGGGGAATGGTCAGAAAAGCCGATCACCTCAAAGCCTTCCTTTATTGCCTCCTCGACATATTCCCGTTCCTCTCCCACTGCATGCTGGCAGCGCACCGTGTGCGAATGAAAAT
>JAUUNJ010000431.1 GCA_030844625.1 Roseburia sp.
GAAATATGTATCGTTGATAAGATTACATTAACACAGGAATCCTCAAACTCGCCCTTGGTATACTCACAAATAATTTGATAGCACTTCTCGAATCCATTTATATTAGTACTAATTGATAGGTCCTTAAGTATATTCAAATCATCCTGCAACCACCATTTATCAAAATCGATGTCCGAATGCATGCTTCTTATTTTACAAGCAATGTATTTAGTATATAACCAAGTAAATTTATCATGTGGAATATAATTCCATATTAAGTTGGTCATCTCTTCCAAAACATTCTCTTTGCAGTAACTAAATATCTGCTCTGTAATTACTTGATGTAAAACAAATCTTTTATCTGATTGTTGAATATATGACTTTTTGAGCAAAACATTGTATGCATCCCAAAAGTCTTGCACACTACAGTTTTCTGAAATATAATGGATAAAATTATTATCCCATTCACCTACACAAGAAAGCATACATAAAACTTTTGTTTGACTTTCTGTCAAATACTCGAGATATGTATTAATCAGATTTTTTTGTTTTCCTTCAAATTTAGAAATATCTAGTTCCTCACCTCTAATTTTTATCTTTTGGTATAGTTCATAGCAAATACTTAGATATAACGGAATCCCTGCAGTTAGTTCATATAATTCCTTTTCAAGCGATTCAACATGCATATCATTTTGAGAGAAAAAATATTTCATCAATTTTGAGTCAAATGGAAGCAGAGGAACATTAAATATACTATCTTCCCAACACTCTTCTGACCATTCAAGCTTTTCTCTACTGCTAAAAACCCAAATAACATTTGGAATTTTACTAATTATTTTTTCTTTAAGCCAATCAATTGACATGTCAAAATCATCAATTCCAGTTAGAGGCTTTCTAAGCGCCTCAAGTTTGTCTAAAAAAAAGAGGCACGGATAAAAAGATTTGTTATTTTCTAAATTCCATTTAAAATCTTTTGAAAAATAATCTGGCATTCTGTTTTCTAATTCGTCTGGCAAAAGTGCATCCAATGATCCAACGTCATCTTCCTTATTTTTCAAATAAATTCGCACCGATTTTATCAACTTGTCGGATACTCGAGCAAGTGCTCCTATGACTGTTGTAATTGGATTAATAGCTGACAAATCAAGTAATGCACTAATTATTGTACTTTTTTCCTCTAATGTTTTAATATCCTCTTTGTTGCAAGACATTGAATTATATCTACTAAGCTGAAAAAGTGCAGTTTCATATAGCGGAAATTCATATCCATATTCTTTTAATAAAACAACTAGTCTATTCATTATGCTTATTGGCGTATCCTGCTGGCTTAAAGAAATATATACTGCAGGTATTCTTTCTTTTGTATCCGATGCCACGTAGGCAATTTTTTCAGTATAAATTTTCCACAATACTTTACTTTTACCAACTCCCCCCATTCCCCAGTAGTTAAATATAGTTACAGGCCAATCGTTTGTAACTTCACATAATTCTTTATATTTATCCCAGAATTCTTTTCTTTCATCCTCACGATCCACAAAAACGGAATCTTTTATATTATCATCTCTTGTATCTAATTTAATTTTCATCTTTATTCCCCCACTAATTCAATAACCCTAAAATATTGATTATCTTCGACAATTTCAATACAATCAGCTCTTATACCAAAAGCTGGATACATTGTATTCATGGTGTCAGGTACCTTCTATATTTTACCATTTTAAACCAATCATTTCCACAGATAACTGCTAATCAGCGCAGACTTAATTGAAGCAACATAAATACCTACATCAGTTGAATGCAAAATCTCAATCCTATTCTATATATAACCCCTTATCTCAGACAACATAGTCCTCAAAAAGATTCATATATTATGCAATTCTGTCATGGTTGCTCCATAAATTACTGATATTCAAAGTCTCATTCTTTGAAATTTCCGTTTCCGTTGGCATTTTTGCAAAAATCATATCTGCATCCGATTGTTCGTCCAATGTTTTCAGCTTGCGCATCCAGTAATTCATTGTAGAGACTGGAACGTGATGTTCCTGACACCATGTTTTGCAAGTCTGCCCACTTGAATGAAATTCATGGATTCGTTCAGACTGCAAATTCTGCTCGAACGGTACGCTCATTCTGAAATCGGCGGTACATTCATTCTGATTTAGCGGTATGCGTTTTCTACTCAAATCGGTACGTTTTTCCTTTATTATTGTGATGTAACTATTATTTATCACAGTGCAAAGGAGGAACTATTATGCACAACTACAATACTATTCTTGGAGTCATAGAACTTCGACTCAGTAAAGTCAGTTATGACACCGTACAAAAACGTTACCGGATCGGACGGAGCGGGATCGCATTGATTATGAACCGCTACAATGATTCAGGATTATCACTGGATGATCTTCGGCAGATGCCAGCCTCAAAGGTGGTTGATCTCATCTATCCAAAAGAAAACCTTCGACATAAGGACATTCCATTACCTGATTTTGAGAAGATACATGAGCAGATGATCCAAATGGGAAAACATGCCGACCTGAGTTTTTTATGGATTGATTATAAGAAAGAGCATCCCAATGGTTACCAGCTTGCTCAGTTTTATAAGCTGTATCGTGATTTTATGATAAACACTTATGGTACTTCCAAAACATCTATGCCTGTGGAACGAATCCCTGGTGAAAAGATGTATATTGACTGGGTAGGTGACCAGCCGGAACTGTTACTGGACACAACTACTGGCGAACTTCGGAAAGTTCACATTTTTACGACTACACTTGGATTTAGCAGTCTTGTTTATGCAGAGATCTTTCTGGATGAAAAGCTCCCACATTTTATTGCTGGTACAGTACATGCACTGTCTTATTATGGGGCAGTTCCTAAATATCTTGTCCCGG
>JAUUNJ010000432.1 GCA_030844625.1 Roseburia sp.
AACGCTGCAGAACTATTTTAGTACAACAATCTGCAATAAATTTATGCAATGCCCATCTTTTATCTAATTGTTGATCATCAAACCATAAATCTTTGTCCTCATTCAAAGCATAATTAATTGTTTTTTCATAAAGTAAATTATACAAATACTCTATGTTATCTTCAGTTCCTGGTTGGATATTCCGATAGCTTTGCATCAGATTATCCATAATATCATCGGTCATGCTCCATAGATGAATTTCTCTTCCCTTAGTGTCTGTAATATCAAAAACAAATTCTGAAAATTTTGCAAACGTTCCCGAAATATCATACGGAAAGACAGCAATTCCCGTGTTTTGCAATGGATACCTTCCAGATTTTTTCCAACCATCAAAACCAGTAATTAAAGTTGCATCCGGTCTTTGATTGTATACTGCAAAAATATTTTCAACAGACATCTGATAAATATTTCCATTTCCACAAAATGAAAGTAATTTTTGGAATCTATTAAAATCTTTCATCTGTATAACAGACTCATATACTCGCTTTTCAAGCTGATCAACTCTCATTTATTATTCCTCCGTTCTTATGTGGCATATCAAGGAAAGAAAAAGCTACCTTTTTACTCGACTTATCAATTACAAGACGTGCTGAAAACAACTTTCTCTTTTTCGGATTAAAAAATCCATGAATAACGTCTGTACGGCCATATACCAAAAGTTTCTTTATCTGCTCATCCGGAATTTCAACAGAAGAAACCGTAGTATAAACGCGAAAGCTACATTTACAGTAATAATTATTTTTACCCTTATAGAGAATCTTTTGGCAGATTGGGCATGAATAATCAGACTTTTCAGCAATATCTTCTTTATCCGGAAATTCAAAGCAAATATTCTGGCTTTCCTCATTCCATTTTAGATAGGCTGAAAAATTCGCTTTTCCTTTTTCTTTAGGCTTAAAACCGGAAATAAGATCTGTCTTACCATTCTTTACCAGTTTTTCTATCTGTACATCATCAATCATAACACCCGCTATTCGCCCAATGAAAAACTGGCATCCTTCTGTTCTGGAAACTCTTCCAGAACAAAAATAACCATATTTGCCTTTTTTGATCTCTTTTCCACATACCGGACATTTCAGGTTCATATTTACAGGCTCATTATTGTCAAACTTTAATGAGATACGATTTTGAGCCTTATCCCAATACAATCTGGCCTCAAACTTTTTCTTATCGCTATTCTTAAAACTGATCAATTCCGTTTCCATTCCGTTCAATACTGCCTCAAGTTCTTTTTTCCTAATCGTATGTCCCATAATTTGTCCGGCAAAAAAACTACAATCATTTTCAGCTCTTTCATTAAGGCTCTTAAAATTTTCACATTTAAACCCGTAACTTGTTTCAAGTATTTTTCCATGACAAATAGGGCAAAAAAGTTCCGTCTGCATATCTTCTACTTCAGGGAACTTAAATTTAATATTACTTTCTGAATCCAGATACAAAAAAGCATCAAATTTCGTTCCGGCAGAATTTTTGAATCCCTTAATAAGATCTGTTTTCCCTTCTACCAAAAGTTTTTTTACATTCTTATCCCCTATTACCTTTCCAGCAATCTTTCCAAACCAAAAACTACACCCATGCTCGCGATCAATATAGTTTTCACATTTATATAAATTTCCTTGTTTTAAAATTTTTCCTTTACATTTAGGGCAAAGGAAATCTGTACTATTCCATGGCATATTGGTCAGCTCAAACTCAATTTTGTTACTTGATCTGTCAAAAATCAAATAAGCAGCGAATGGTTTATTTTTTTGTGACATAAAATCATAAAATGGACCGGTCTTTCCTTTGGTCAGCATAGCTGCCAATTCATTTGTAAGAAGTCTGTGCCCCAAAATATCTCCACTTACAGCAAATGTACAACCTTCTTTCTTATTGATATTGTTCTTACATTTAAACCCCCATTCCATTGTTTCAACTTCACCTCCACATAGTGGACATTTCAGTTTTGTGTTCCAGGAATCGAATTCTTTATATTTGGTTCGAATACTATTTGTTGCGTATTTAGAAATTTTTTTTCGAACTTCCGCTTTATTATTAACCCCATCATTTTTTATCTTATTACATGTTTCACGAACAAACTGATTAAATTCCTGTTCGAACACTTTCTTATCTTTATTTCCATTAGAAATTTCAGCCAACTGTTTTTCCCACTTGGCTGTTATTTCCGGGGACAAAAGTTCTGGGACTTCCATATTAACCACTTCATAGACCATATTACCAAGATTAGTAGGTGTAAGTATCTGCTTTGCATCATTCAAGTTAATATAGTTTAGCTTAATCAATTTACTTATTATTTCTGCACGGGTTGCAGATGTTCCAATTCCATTTGATTTAATTTGTTCTCTGAGTTCATCATCTTCTATTAATTGTCCGGCATTTTCCATTGCAATAACCATAGATCCAGAAGTATATCGTTTAGGTGGTGCCGTCATACCTTTTTTAATTTCATACGAACTTTGATATAATTGCCCTTTTTGCATGGTTTTTATATTGTCATCACCTGCATCATTCATGTATTCACCTGGTACTCCGGCTATATCATAAAAACCTGTTTTTACAAGAAATTTTTTCGACCCCCAAAATGACTCTTTATTTGCTTTTGCATTAAATTTTATTACTTCAAACTCTGCTGGAGGATAAAATGCTGCAAGGAATCTTCGGACAATCATTTCATACACTTTACTTTCTTTTTCTGTCAAATCTTTTACGGATTTTCCAGTTGGAATAATTGCATAATGATCCGTTATTTTGCTATCATCTACATACTTTCCTTTTAGTGTATAATGTTTATTTTCAATATTCAAAACATAATCCTTAT
>JAUUNJ010000433.1 GCA_030844625.1 Roseburia sp.
TTCGCCCTGAGCGTATTCGCAGACCTCTGGTCCTGCTCATCGCTGGCTTCGCCCTATACAAATAAAAAATCAGACACTTTTAGGTGAGCAAGCTCCCCAAAAAGTGTCTGATTTTTTATTTGTGCATGGCTCATGCCTTCCGTAAAATCGTTTCAAAAATGTGTGGATTTTGATGGGGAACTGTGATATTATGAGATTATCAAAGGGTCGGAATATTATGTTACTTTATCCAACTAAGGAGGAAGTAATATGAACAGAAAATTAAAGACAGTATTAAAAAAAGTAGTTTCTGTTGTGTTATGTGGAGCAATGTGCGTGGGGAATCTAGGTATACCAACCACAAATGTTAAGGCGGTAGATCGCAGTAAGCCTTGGCTTTTATCAGCGAACAGACCGGCATATGCATCATCTGTAAATGGCGGAGATGTTGCCACGTTTGCAACGGACGGAAAGCTGGGAACACAATGGGGAGCTGCTGCTAATCTGGCAGATCAGTGGCTGGATGTGGACCTTGGAGGCAAAGCTGATATCAGTAAAGTCGTTATTGACTGGCAGAATGACGTAAGTTATGGTGTAGCTTATCAGGTTTTTGTATCAAATGATGAAATTAACTGGACGAAAATCTATGAAACAAAAAATGGCACGGGAGGAAATGAAAAGCAGGTACTTCGCGCTGATGGTAGCGTAGATTATAAATATTATGAAGATGTGTTAAGTACGGATGGAGCTGCAGGCTATCAATTAACAGCAAAGAACGGACGTTATGTGAGAATATTGATTAATTATAGCAAATCACAGTCGGGCTCTAGCGACAAAACATCGGGCTGGGGTGCATCTATAAGAGAAATTGAAATATATGGAATCGGTGATGACAATTGTGTTCAGCCGGTATCGGATGCAAAAAATATTGCATTAGGTAAAAACGTAGAAGTAACATCATATTCGGACCCATGGTGGGCTTCTGAGCCGCTGAACGGCTCCAACGCTGTAGACGGAGATTATGAGACATACTGGTTATCAGAAGGTGCTGATGATGTTGCAAGCAAATGTAATCAGAGTCTTACAGTTGATCTCGGAGCAAAATATAATCTGGGTAGGGTTTTTCTTCAATGGCAGGTGGAATACGGCAATATATGGGATCTTCAGGTTTCAGAAGATGGAAAGAAATTTGAGACGGTATATAGACAGCTTCAGGGAAATGGAGAGGACGAGGATATTAAATTCTATGCCGAAAATGTAAGATATGTAAGAGTACAGGGAATTTTGATGGGAAGAGGCTCTGGCTATTCCATTCGTGAAATTCAGGTGTACGAATATGAACAGGGTGATGAGAAAGTCACAAATACAATTGGCGCAATTCCTGAGAAGCAGGTTGTAAATCTGGGGAAAGGAAGTTATGTAATTGATGATGCAAATCTTTTACAGCCAAGAGAACCAAAATACATAACATCAAATATTCGTGGTGCAATTCCATCTAATGACTGGTGGACCTCCATTATTTATACACAGTACAGCGATACTATGCCGGCATTGCCGATGGCATATAAATATTCTGCTACAGGTTTGTCATTGTACTATGCCGATGGTCTGTATAACAGAGCTGACAATGGAGGAATGGGAGTTGACAGCAGATTCTTTGATTTGACAATAGGAACCGCCAGTGTTACAGGAGCGGCAAGTGCCAAATTAGACGGTTACGGAGATTGGTCGACCAATGTAAGTTTTAGTGATGATGATACTGTAAAAATGAAAAATACGTTGGTTAAAGGTTCTCCATTTGTATATACAACTTTTTCTAATCCTGACATAGTAGAATTAAATGTAAATAATTTAATTAAATTCTTTGATAAAAACGGGAACAAAATTATTACAGAAGACGGAAAGACAACAACAATAGACCACTTTGCAGTCGAAACGCAGAATGAAAGTGAAGCACCGGGTGATGGAAATAAAAAGCAGTATCACTATTATGGTGTATATATGCCGGAGGGTTCATCAGTTACAAAGGTGGGAAATAAATTAAAGATAAAATTAGGAAGTAATCAGAATTACATGGTAGTTGGCGCATTATGCGTTGAAGAACCAATTGCATTACTTTCAAAAGAAACCGTGTCAAATCCGGAATCCTTAAAAGATGGAGATGCACTTCAGCAGTTAGAATATATGTATAAGCATGCTTATTCTTATGTTACAGATACAGAAGTAACTTATAATTATGATGAAGCAAAGGGAACTTGTACAACCAACTATAAAACAACTGTTTCACAGAAGAGAACAGGAAATGGAATCGAAAATACAACACTTATGTGTATGATGCCTCATCAGTGGAAGTATTCCAATGCATCCTATGCTACAACGGGAGTGGGAGAAGCACTTGTATATACATCAAGTAGAGGTGATCTCAGAATTCATGCAGGAAATGATTTTTCTTATAGTCAGGAATTCAGAGGGATTATTCCCCAGTATACAACACCTGACGAATCATCAAGCTATGACAAGGAATGGATGTATGCATATCTGAAGATGTTTACAGATACGGCACTAAAATCCTATTGGGTCGCAGATCCTTACTGGCAGGGAAAGAAGTCTCACCCTATAGCAATGGGGATTCTTATTGCAGAGCAGTTAGGGGAGTATGAGACGAGGGATAAATTAATTGATGTATTGAAAAAAATCATGCAGAACTGGCTGACATATGACGGGGAGGAAGACTATCCATATTATATGTACTATCATACAAGCTGGGGTGCTATCAGTGGTGATGGCGGTGACCATGGAATGGCCATTAACTTATCAGATCATCATTTCCTCTGGGCATACTTTATATTCCCGGCAGCAGTACTGGCATCTTATG
>JAUUNJ010000434.1 GCA_030844625.1 Roseburia sp.
CTGGAAACAGAATGCCAGAGGTATGGTCGTTGGCATTACAAGGGGAACCATTATTAAAATAAAAAATGCAATTCTTATTGTGGCAAGTCTGTTTTTTTATGCTTATGGAGAGCCGGTTTATGTATTGCTGATGATATTTAGTTCATTGATTAATTATCTGCTGGCAATTCTTATTGATAAGCATGAAAAAGGCAAAAAGGCAATTCTGATTGCCGGTCTGGTGCTGAATCTGGGGATATTAGGCGTTTTTAAATATGCGGCGTTTTTGATTGGGTCCTGTAATGATATTTTTGGCCTAAAACTACAGATTCCGGAAATTATTCTGCCGATAGGAATTTCATTTTTTACTTTTCAGGCATTGTCCTATGTAATGGATGTATACTATGGAAAGATTGAGGTTCAGAAAAGTTTTTGGAAAATCCTATTGTACATATCATTCTTTCCACAATTGATAGCAGGACCAATCGTAAAATATAGGGATATCAGTAAAGAAATAGACAGTAGAAAACAGACAATCAGAGAAACGTCTCTTGGTATGAGGCGTTTTATTTGCGGTCTCGCAAAAAAAGTTTTAATTGCAAATACTATGGGTCTGGCTGCGGATAATATTTTCGCTGCAGATTTGTCCGATATTAACGTGGTGGCTGCATGGCTGGGAGCGATAGCCTATATGCTGCAAATATATTATGATTTTAGCGGATATAGCGACATGGCAATTGGACTTGGAAGAATGTTTGGTTTTCATTTTAAAGAAAATTTCCAATATCCATATGGAGCAGGCAGCATTCGGGATTTCTGGAGAAAATGGCATATATCATTATCTACATGGTTTAAGGAATATTTATATATTCCATTAGGTGGAAACAGAAAGGGAAATGCCCGCACTTATATAAATAGAATTATTGTGTTTTTCTTTACAGGTCTCTGGCATGGTGCCAATTGGACTTTTGTAATATGGGGATTGTATCATGGAGTGCTTTTATTGTTTGAAGAATGCGTTCCATTTGTGAGAAAATTGCCTAAAATATTGGCACACATATATTCATTGGTACTTGTATGCATAGGATTTGTGATTTTTAGAGCTGATACGATTTACCAGGGACTTTATATGATTAAACAGATGTTTAGCGGATTTGTTTTTTCTCCGCAGAACGGAAGTATGGTATGGCAGCAATTGACCCCATGGTTTATATTCTGTCTTATTGTGGCAGTGATTGGGGCGGCACCGATACATATACTTTCCGATAAGGTGAGAAATAAACTGTGTACGGAAGAGACAAATATTTCTGCAAAATGGTTATGGGTGGACAGAAGTCTTTATCTGTTATCTGCGATACTTCTTGCGTGGTGTCTTATAAGATTATCGGGAAGTACATATAATCCGTTTATTTATTTTAGATTTTAACAGAAAGAAAATACTGGAAATGAAAAATAAAATTGAAATGATAATTTTTATTGTTGTATGTTTCCTGCTCTGCTTAATTCCTTTTGTTGGAATGACAGTGGCGAGGACAGATATTACAACGGAAAATAAAACATTAGCATCATTACCAAAGTTAAGAGAATACGGAAAATTAAATATTGAGTATTTACAGGAATTAGGTAATTATTTTGAAGATCATTTTGCTTTCAAAAATGTATTGGTAACAGCAGATTCCAATATACAGAGTAAAATATTTGGGGTATCGAACATGGATACTGTCATCACAGGAAAAAATGGATGGCTGTACTATAAGGATACTCTGGATGATTATCTGGGACAGAATACATTGTCTGGCAGAGCAATTTATAATATTGCAAATAATCTTTCAATTATTCAGAGATATGTGGAGGAAAAAGGTGCAAAATTTTTGTTTACGGCTGCCCCGAATAAAAACTCGCTTTATGGTGAAAATATGCCCTATTATTATAATAAAAAGGTAAGCGATATTAATAATTTGGCCTTGTCAAAACCACAGATGGAAAAAATGGAAATTGCGTATGCTGATTTATTCTCCCAATTTAAGAGCCAAAGTGAGATATTATACCTGAAAAGAGATTCTCATTGGAATAATAAAGGCGCAGTTCTGGCGTATAACACGATTTTGGATGCACTGGAAATAGACCATGAGAATTATGAAAGTACGGGCTCCGTACGCACCAAAGACTATTATGGTGATTTAAACAAGATGATATATCCACTGGGAGCTGAACCGGAGTGGAATTATGAATATCAGTACGACAGCGGTTTTGTTTACGAGACGGATACAGAGAGCGTGGAAGATGCATGGATTCAGACTTCTAATAAAGACGGGGAAGGGACGCTTCTGATGTTTAGGGATTCCTTTGGTAACACACTGTTACCGCTTATGGCTGAAGTCTTTGAGAAAGGCTATTTTTCTAAGGGTGTGCCTTATCAGATTGAATCTTATATGAACGATTACAAACCGGATACTGTTATTGTAGAGAAAGTAGAAAGAAATATAAGCGATTTTGCTTTTGAACCGCCGATTATGACCGGACCGGCTGTAGAACTTCAGGAGGAAGCAGAGGAAATTTCAACAGAAACTACAATTATGCTGGAAGAATGCGGATATGATGCTGCATTTTGGGAAATATCCGGCAGAATAGATGATGATGCAGGCTCAAATGCTAAGGTATATATCAAAGTTATATCGGATAATGATACAGACATATATGAGGCATTTACCGTATCAGGTGAAGATTCAGACAACGGATATCTGTTGTATATTCCGAAGGATTTATTGGTAACGGATTCTGTTCAGATTGATGTTCTGGTTGAGGAAGATGATGCGATATACTCTGTAAAAAGTGAGAATATTAACATTTAATAACCGGATAACAACTG
>JAUUNJ010000435.1 GCA_030844625.1 Roseburia sp.
GCCTCTCCTACTTCATCTTCTGAAACTTCATAGATATCGAGTTCCAAACGATGAACCACCTGCTCTTGTTGGTAAAGAGAGTAACAAAATACTAGAAACGTAATCACACTGATACAATCATTATTTAACATAAAACTGAGCAGAAATCCTAGTACAATTCCCGTCATAAAAAGCATGTACATGTTGTTTCCAAAGGTACTTAATTCTTTTTCCTTATATTCATCAAGTTCACCAGTAATATCGTAGAATGCCTTAACACATTTTATTTGCCAATTTTTATTCATCATCGTCGAACCTCCAAAATAAAGAATTTAAGTCTGTTCCAAGCTCTTTTGCAAGATTGATACATAGATTTAAGGAAGGATTATATCTCCCATTCTCTATCATATTTATCGTTTGTCTCGAAACTCCAATTTTTTTTGCTAAAGCTAATTGAGAGATACCGAGAGTTAATCTATATTCTTTCACTCGGTTCATCTGACACCTCCTAGAATCAACAATTCAAGTAGATTCCACACTTTAATTCTACAACTCCAAGTAATTATAGTCAATTATATTAGACATATTTTATAAATTTTTTTATAGTAAATTCCTATTCCTCTAGCCAAAAGAATGATTGCTTTAACATCTCTTTTGCTTGACCAATAATACACGGTCCATGAGAAATAATAATATTCTTAGGTTCCCATTTCTTTATTTTGTGATAACTCCTCAAAGCTTGTTTTTTGCCAAATAAGAAACTTATTCTTAAATCTCTTGGTGTTTTACCATTTGGATAGTGATTATCGCCTATTTTAAACAGTAGCTTTTCAAAAATCGATACATTCTCAGTTTCTATGTTTTCAATAAGATCCGTTAAAATCAGAGTTGAACTTTCATTATGGAAAAAAACAACCTCTTTTACATAAAAACTTCCCTCAAATGTTGTAAAAAGAATTTCTTCGTTCCAATTGGCCTTGCTTAATTCCTGACCATAATCCAAACTCATTCCCGATTTTCTGGCACGCTTTTGAACACCACTAGCTAGCCAAACTTTTGCTTCAGGAAATAGTTGATGCCATTCATCTATATAACTATAATGTAAGACATTGGGTGCAATAAGGTGTTTTACCTCACCCAATTGCTTGATTTCAAAAAGTAAATTGTCATTAGGCTTAGTCGGTGAATGCACCCAAAGACCACCATTCTGTAGACAAATAACTGTCATTCTAGTTGAAAAAGGCACTTTGAAGAATTTGAAATCCATCAGTACTTCTTCCCCATCCACAATCCAGAGGTTATCTGCTATCTTTTTTAAGGAATTAAGGGGACTATATTTTTTGACTTCCATGAAACTCTGCTTTCTAAATTAATAAAGTATAATCAATCATTATTCTCCAAAAATGGAACAACCAACGTAATCCATTCTTGAGGTAGGTAGGCTGATAAATAGCCGTGGTTATAGCCCTTTGCTTCATACAAGATAGTGTCGGGGTGCATCTGCTCAAATAATTTCGCCGATGCTTTCACACAGTTCAATTCCTTTTCACCATAAATATAAAGAACCTGTGCTTTACTTTTTGAAATCCTACTCTTCAACTTATAATGCCCCATATAAGTTTTATAGATGGTCACTAATGTCTTGATAGGTGTCCTTGGCATATCCTCCATATAATAATTTTTTATCTCGTCTGGGTAAGCTAATTGGGGATAGAATTTATTCATTAAGCTTAACTGAAGTTTACAAGAGGATTTACTAAACATCAGTTTACCAAATAAAGATACCAACAAGATGCTAAATCTCGCCAACCTTGGTTGAGGAATACAGAGGCTTCCATCTATGATGGCTTTCTCAGCTATATCGCTGTCTAAGGACAAGATTTCCATGGCAATTTGACCACCAAGTGAGACACCACCTAAAGCAAATAATTTCCCACCACAATTCTCTTTGATATAGTCTAGGATTTCTAAGGCAGAATCTTCAGTAGAAACATAATCAAGTTGATACTCTTCTCCGTGTCCATTAAGTGTAGGTAAAATGACATGGTAGTTATGAGACAGGAGACGAGCTTGTCTAATATAATTCCACCAAGAGCAACCCCCACCATGTATCAATAAAATGGGAGGCAAACTTTTATCACCAAATTTATGAAATTTCATATTTGAACTCCTTACTGTAGACTTCCACTAGATGCTTCAATTAAGACTTATCACGTTCAAACTGTAAAAATACCACAACGTATGATTTCAGTATACATCTATATTTTAATAAAACTATGATAAAAAATGCTAAAAATCCGCGTCAGAACAATGAATGCCACGCAAAGTAGCAAAAATAATGAGAATGCAACCTCTACTTGCTTGTGCTGTAATAATCGTTTATTCTATACTAAAATCAGTCATATTGCTACTTTATGACAAATTACATCATAAAATATAGAGGAGGTCATACAACATGACATTTGCTGAAAAATTAAAATCCATGCGTAAACAAGTAGGGATGTCACAAGAACTTTTAGCTGAAAAAGTCGGTGTATCAAGACAAGCTGTAACAAAGTGGGAAACTGGTGCTGGAATTCCAGATATCGAAAATATGATATCCATCTCAAACCTATTTAACATCTCTATCGATGAGCTAATCTGTAATGAAAGAACTACTCTTAAGACGAGCGAATATCTTTTTGAGAGTATCACAGAGTATGATATCGATAAGATCAAGAGCTATGATATGAAATTTGGAGGCGCAGAAAAGTTTGTATTGTCTGGATACAACGGAGAAAAAATTCGAGTTCGTCTGGTATCTAACCTTCTTCCTACACTTCAAAATGATTTTAAAGTAAAAATTGATGATAGTAGAAAAAGAATTGAC
>JAUUNJ010000007.1 GCA_030844625.1 Roseburia sp.
TAACAGCAGAAAAACAGGCGGTCATTCATGACTACCTGTTTTTCTAATCTTTCACATTTTATACCTGGTTACACTGATGGAATATATCCATAAATTCCTTACCGGTAATTGTTTCTTTTTCGAAAAGAAATTCTGCAATCTTATCCAGCTTATCTCTATTGTCTCTGAGAAGCTGTTTTGCATCCTCATATCTTTCTTTGAGAAGATTCTTCACTTCTTCCTCTATTTCCGTTGCTGTCTTATCACTACAGTTAAGCTGCGAATTTCTGCTCAGATATGGATTCTCGATTTTTTCAAGACTCATCAGTCCGAATTTTTCTGACATTCCATACTGGGCGATCATGGAGCGGGCAATATCTGTGGCTTTTTCCATATCATTGGATGCCCCTGTTGTAATAGAATTAAACACAATTTCTTCTGATGCACGTCCTGCAAGAAGTGTAACAAGTCTGGCGTTTAACTCATCCTTGGTCATTAAATATTTTTCTTCCTCCGGTGCCTGTATTACATATCCCAGAGAGCCCATTGTTCTTGGCACAATTGTAATTTTTTGTACCGGCTCTGCATCCTTTTGAAGAGCTGTCACAAGTGCATGACCCACTTCGTGGTATGCCACAATCTTCTTCTCTTCTTTACCTAAAATTCTGTCTTTCTTTTCCTTACCTGCTATTACAACTTCCACAGCTTCCATCAAGTCATCCTGGGAAATCGCTCTTCTTCCACATTTTACTGCATTAATTGCGGCCTCATTTACCATATTCGCAAGGTCTGAACCTACGGCACCGCTTGTGATATTGGCAATTGCCTCAAGATCTACTGTCTCATCTAATTTAACATCCCGAGAATGAACCTTTAATGTTTCAAGTCTTCCCTTAAGATCCGGTGTATCAACAATTACTCTTCTGTCAAAACGTCCTGGTCTTAAAAGTGCCGGATCCAGCACTTCCGGTCTGTTCGTTGCAGCCAGTATTAAAATACCCTTCGACGTATCAAATCCGTCCATCTCTGCAAGTAATGCATTTAATGTCTGTTCTCTTTCATCATTTCCACCGCCATATTTTGAATCACGGCTCTTTCCTATGGAATCAATTTCATCGATAAATACAATACATGGTGCATTTTCTTCTGCCTGTTTGAATAAATCTCTAACTCTTGATGCACCCACACCCACGAACATTTCTACAAAATCAGAACCCGACAATGAGAAAAACGGAACTTTAGCTTCGCCTGCCACTGCCTTTGCCAGTAACGTTTTACCGGTTCCCGGAGGCCCCACCAGCAGAGCTCCTTTCGGTAACTTTGCACCAATTGCCGCATACTTGCCCGGATTATGAAGAAAGTCTACCAGTTCCACTACAGATTCCTTTGCTTCCTCCTGTCCTGCCACATCTTTAAATGTAACCCCTGTCTCTTTCTGGATATATACCTTAGCATTGCTCTTGCCAACACCAAATACTCCCCCGTTTTTTCCACCGGCTTTTCTCATTATGAACATCATCATTGCCCAGAAAAAAATTAATGGTAAGATCCACTGTAGCAAAATCAATATAATGCTTCTTGATGCATCTGCCTGATTCCCTTTAAATGCAACTCCGGTGTATTCAGATTTAAGTTCGGAAATCAAATCCGGATCATTTAACTCTGTGGTCCAATATGTTATCTTAACAAGAGAATTGTTGTTAGATTTAGGTGTTATAAGAATTTTGCCTGAATCAAATACAACTGACTCTACCTTATTACTATCCAATAACGCAATAAACTGATTATAGCTTATTTCCTTTTTTGTTGCTGAATTGAACAAATAGGAACTAAACACGGTAAACATTAACGCTATCGCTAGCGCTAACAAACCTGCCATTAATCTATTCTTTTTCTGTCTTTTATCATCCATGTCATTATTCGGAATATTTCTATTTGTATTTCTATTCGTGTTGTTATCCATGTTTTTTCCTTTCGCTGCTTATTAATATGTCACTTTTTTCTATAATAATATATCACATGTTCTAAATATAATGTGAAATTTTGATAAATATTTCATTAAATTTTAACATTTTAAATTTTGTTCTAGCATAAAAAACCTTATTGTAGTACACTAGTAAGGTATTGTTTTTTCTATGATAAACAACTTACAAATGGAGGAGAAATCAAATGTCAGTAAAATACGTATTCGTAACAGGCGGTGTTGTTTCCGGTCTGGGAAAAGGAATCACAGCAGCTTCCTTGGGAAGGCTTCTTAAAGCTCGTGGTTACAAGGTAACAATGCAGAAATTCGATCCGTATATTAACATCGATCCTGGTACAATGAATCCTATTCAGCACGGAGAGGTTTTTGTAACTGATGATGGCGCTGAGACAGACCTGGATCTAGGTCATTACGAAAGATTTATAGATGAAAGTTTAACAAAAAATTCCAATGTTACTACCGGTAAAGTTTACTGGTCGGTACTTGAAAAAGAACGTAGAGGTGATTTTGGCGGAGGTACTGTCCAGGTTATTCCGCATATCACAAATGAAATAAAAAGTCGTTTTCACAGAAGTCTGGGAGACGAAACTGAAATTGCAATTATTGAAGTTGGCGGAACCGTTGGTGATATCGAATCCCAGCCTTATATTGAAGCAATTCGTCAGTTTCAGCATGACGTTGGACATGAGAACTGTATTCTTATCCACGTAGCCCTTATGGTTTATCTTCCTGCTTCAGAAGAAATGAAAACCAAACCAATTCAAATGAGTGTTAAGGAATTACAGAGACTGGGCATTCAGCCGGATATTGTTGTATGTCGTACAGAACATGAAATAAACGAAGGACTTAAGGACAAAATCAGTTTGTTCTGTAACGTTCCTGCAAGCCACGTTGTTCAGAACCTTACGGTAGATATGCTTTACGAAGCACCACTTGCAATGGAAAAAGAACATCTTGCAGAAATCGTATGCGAAAGCCTTAAACTTGATTGTCCTGAACCGGACCTGGATGAATGGAAAACCATGGTTGATGCAGCCAAACATCCGACTCAGGAGATTACTGTTGCATTAGTTGGTAAATATATTGCATTACACGATGCTTATATCAGTGTGGTAGAATCATTAAAGCATGCAGGCTATCCTAACCATGCCACAGTTAATATTAAATGGGTTGACTCAGAAGAGGTTACTGATGATAATGCTGACGAGATTTTTGCAGACGTTTCCGGTATTCTTGTTCCAGGCGGATTTGGAAGTCGTGGCATTGATGGTAAAATTGCCGCAATTAAATATGCCAGAGAAAACAATATTCCATACCTTGGTCTTTGCCTTGGTATGCAATTATCAATTGTTGAATTTGCAAGAGATGTTGTAGGTTTCCATGATGCCCACAGTATTGAGCTTGATCCTGCAACTACGCATCCTGTAATCAGTTTAATGCCTGACCAGGAGGGAATTACAGATATCGGCGGTACATTAAGGCTTGGTTCGTACCCATGTACTCTTGACAAAGAAAGCAAAGCTTATCAGTTATATGGAGAAGAATTAATTCACGAACGTCACCGTCATCGTTATGAAGTTAACAATGATTACAGAAAAGACCTTACAGATCACGGAATGAAACTTTCCGGTATCTCCCCTGATGGACGTATTGTTGAAATGATTGAAATTCCAGATCATCCTTTCTTTGTTGCAACTCAGGCACATCCCGAATTAAAGAGCCGTCCTAACAGACCACATCCTTTATTCCTTGGATTCGTCAATGCAGCCATTGAAAATAAATAAAAGAAATGTTTCTTAGAATTTAAAAGACCAGTCGGGAACTATTCCAGACTGGTTTTTTCTTATAAAAAGAGACTGGATACTTCCAGTCTCTTACTAAAATCATATTTTATTATTCAATTGTTAAGCCATCATCTGTGCCGCCCAGATCAGAAGTGTCTGCTCCAAGATTACTCATTTGATTGAGCATTGTCACCAGCATTGTTGTAATATCGGAAGCATTTTCAGGAATCAAATCTTTAACTTCTGCTTTACCCTCTTTGAAATCACAGTTCACACTAATCTGTAATTCTGAGTCTTCAATCTTAATATTTCCGCTTTCAAAAGTCAGCTTTGCTTCTCTGCTGCCTTCTTTTCCGCTTACCTGAATCTTGCTTATCATTTCCAGATTGTTATCTTTTATTGCCTTAACTGCATCATCCTTGTTGTCTTCTACTTCTTTGGCTGCATCCGGTAATTCATCAATCAACTCGTCATATGATTCTAGAGCTGTCTTAACCATTTCGCCGTCTTCACCATAAACATCACTGATTAACGTTTTAGCACTTTCTAATAATCCCTTTGCATCGTTCTTAAGAAAATCAACAGCACCATTTACTGCTTTTTCAGCATTGTCACCATTTAACTTTAATGTATAGTCGTCGCCGTCACGACCTTCTAAATCTTTAAAGTTCTTTTCCATAGCATCTGCAAAATTATTAATCAGATCATATACTGACTTCTTCATATCGTCAGATACTTCCGGATATTCTTCTCCTACAGCCTTTAATAACTGTTCCAAATCAAGAGAAACGGCTCCGCTGATGCCCATCTGAGCCAATCCTGCTTCTAACTGGGTTGCTGTATCAGGGTCAATCTTCTTCACTAATGCAATAATAGGATCTACAGTTATATAAAACTTCTTATTATCTAATGCAAATGTTGTAAGTTCCGAGTATTCTTCTTCCTGTCCTAATTTGACTGAAATCTTAACTCCGGATTTTGTATCACTTTCTGCTGTAGCTTCCATTTTCAATGAAAATGCAATATTGCCGTCTTTATCCTTTATCAGTTCAGGTGCTTCTGCCACATCTCCTTTATATGTACCATCCACCACCACTGTTTCTGTTCCGGTTGTAATCTTGCAAGCTTCTTTTAATTCCTTAAAGTAAGTACTATCTTTGGAACCACAACCGCTGAACATAGTCATAATCATTGCCAATGTTAAAATTACGGCTAAAATCTTCTTCTTCATAATTCCTCCTGTAGCTGCTTTAAACCTTGTGAATTCTTTGATATTATTCTTCCCATAGCATACCAAGCAGCATATAGAGAAATATGCTATGGAGTCGGTGCGACAGGATTCGAACCTGCGACCTCTGCGTCCCGAACGCAGCGCTCTACCAAGCTGAGCCACGCACCGAAGTAGCATCTTAAATAGTATACCACATTATCTCTCAAAATGCTATCTTTTTTATTCTTATCCTAACACATGGCTAATCTCATAAGATAATATTTCAAGGTTCTTTCTAATGTGAATCTTTTGTGGACATAACTGACCACATTTAATACACCATTCTGCCTTTCCCTGCAGCAAAGTATACAAACAGTTTTGGTTCTTCGATTCTACGTTTTATTTTCCCTCTGCATTACTCCAGAAATCTACCGGCTCATAATCCCTTAAAGCCACCAGATATCCTTTGCTCTGTAACTCATTTTGTATTTCATCCAAGGTCTCTACAGAATCTGCCGTAACTGTATGGTAATGATATTCTGAAGTAATCTGCTCCAAAGGCACAGATACACCACCTTTTATGCCATCCACATACTTCTTTGCATCTCTGCGGGATTTAATATTCATCTCCACGCGAATTACTCCATAAAGCTTGTGGTATACAAATACATCCTCAACTTTTCCGCCACAATCCACAATAATATGAAGTTCCTCCAACATTTTTTCTGCACTGTGTTTCACCTTAAACACCCGCTGTATGATTCCCTTATCCTGAAGAATATACCCTTTATGGGTCGATATTATGTTATGATTTTTTGCACGGAGTAAAGCGATATCCTGAACCACAACCTGACGGCTTATCTGAAATTTTTCAGCAAGCTTTGTACCGGATACAGCTCTATCACTTTCCTGCAAAATTTTTAACAGGTTTTCCCTTCTTTTTTCACCCTCCATCTTGTACCTCTCATCAAATTTTGTGAAGATTTTTCAGTGAGATATCCATAATTGGGGCAGAATGAGTTAATGCACCACTGGAAATATAATCAACGCCAAGATCAATTAACTTAGAAATATTTTCCTTTGTTACATTCCCCGAAATTTCAATTTCTGCTCTTCCATCAATAATATTCACTGCCTCTTTCATTACATCATGTTCCATATTATCCAACATGATAATATCGGCACCGGCTTCCACCGCCTCTTTTACCATTTTAAGATTTTCTACTTCAACTTCAATTTTTCTTACAAATGGTGCATATTCTTTTGCCATCTCAATTGCCTTTTTCACACTGCCTGCTGCACCAATATGATTGTCTTTTAAAAGAACACCGTCTGTTAAATTGTAACGGTGATTATTTCCACCACCCACTCTTACTGCGTACTTTTCAAAAATTCTATTATTAGGGGTTGTCTTTCTCGTATCCAAAAGCTTAACCTTACTTCCTTCCAAAAGTTTTGCAATGGAATGAGTATAGCTTGCAATACCGCTCATTCTCTGCAGATAGTTAAGACCGGTTCTCTCTCCTACCAGTAAAACACGGATATCTCCCTTAACGGTTCCCATAAGTTGTCCCTTTTTTACTTCATCTCCATCTTTCACAAACAATTTAATATTTGTATTTTCATCTAAAAGTTCAAAGGCTCTTGCAAAAACCTGAAGTCCACAGATCACTCCATCTTCTTTGCAAATCAAATCCACCTGTCCCTGACATCCTGCAGGCATAACAGAATTGGTAGTAACATCTTCACTTGTAACATCTTCCTTCAATGCACTTAAAATAAGTGGGTCAACCGTTAATTTTAAAGTAATTGGATCAAACATCTCTCTTTTCTCCTATCTTTTCTAATATCATTTTTTTGTTTTCTTTTTCCCATGCTTTTTGGTCTTTATATGGTGCAAAATCTACATTGTGAAATTCTTTTACAAAAGTATCATTAAACTGTTTTGTCATTTCTATTGCAGCTCTTTTGGCAAACACCATGCTTTCTAAAAGGGAGTTACTGGCAAGACGGTTTCTTCCATGAACCCCATTACATGCTGTCTCTCCTATGGCATACAACTGCTCCATTGAGGTTTTGCTCTGCAAATCAACCTTGATTCCACCCATAAAATAATGCTGAGCCGGGACCACCGGAACCATATCTTTTGGCACATTATACCCATGGTCTTTACAATGTTTTACAATGTTTGGAAAATGACTTTCCAGCTGTTCCTGTTCTATGGGTCTCATGGAAAGCCATACATGGTTTGTTCCTTCTTTTTTCATCTCTTTTTTTATATTTCTGGTAACAATATCCCGTGGCAGCAGTTCATTGGTAAATCTCTCGCCCTTACTGTTATACAATAAAGCCCCTTCACCTCTGACTGATTCGGAAATCAGAAAACTTCTGTCTTCCTCTTTTTCAGAATAAAATGTTGTAGGGTGAATCTGAACATAGTCAATATTCTGAACTTCCACGCCATGCCTCAACGCTGCTGCAACCCCATCACCTGTCAGGTGCCGATAGTTTGTTGAATATCTGTAAATTCCACCAATGCCGCCACATGCCAAAACTGTATAATTAGCTGTAATGGTATCTAACTTTCCATCATCTTTTCTCACCACAATTCCATAGCACCTGTTATTCTCACATAATAAATCCATCATAGTCCAGTGCTCTTTCATTGTAAGATTCTCTAACTTTTTGCACTGCTCATAAAGATGGCTTGTAATTTCTTTTCCAGTTACATCTTTGTGATATACAATTCTGTTATGGGTGTGGGCACCTTCTCTTGTAAATGCCAGATTACCATCTTCATCTCTCTGAAAATCTACTCCATATCCTAATAAATCTTCAACAAGTTCCGGCGATTCTTTAATCATTGTCTCAACCGCTGCCGGATTGTTTTCAAAATGCCCCGCTATCATGGTGTCATTAAAATAACTTTCGTAGTCATCCGGGGATTTTAACATACACATCCCCCCCTGTGCCAGGTAGGAATCACTATGTTCCACAACATCCTTGGTTATCATTAAAATATTTTTATCTTTTGGAAGTTTCAATGCACAATACAGTCCTGCACATCCACTTCCTACTATTAATATATCTGTTTTCATATTAAACTCTTTTCTATTGCCGGATATCCGTTATTTCGCAAGTTCCAGCATTTTCACTAACGGTGCGTTTGCCTTTATCCTAATGTCCTCTTCCAGTTCTATGACCGGTTCCAGATTTTCCAGTGCAGAAAGTACATTATCCACTGTAATCTTTTTCATATCAGGACAAATCTGGTCACTTTTAACTGATATAAATTTCTTACCCGGATTCTTCTGCTGAAGTTCATAGAAAACGCCTGTCTCCGTCGCAATAAGAAATTCCTGACTATCACATTTTGTTGCGTAATCTATAATTTCTGACGTGCTTCCGATAAAATCCGAAACCTGTAATACCTGGTCAATACATTCAGGATGAGTGAGAACCGGCGCTCCCGGATGTTTCGCCTTGGCATCAAGAATATTCTGTTTTGTAATTTCTTTATGTATTGGGCAAAAACCGTCATTAAAGACAAAATGTTTCTCCGGCAGTTGTTTTGCCACATACTGTGCCAGATTATTATCAGGAATAAAGAAAATATCTTTATTTGGAAGATTTTTGACAACCTTAATTGCATTGGATGATGTAACACACACATCAGAATGCGCTTTAATCTCCGCCGTAGAGTTTACATAACATACAACTGCCACGTCCGGAAACGTCTTCCTTACCTGCTCTATTTTTTCTATTGCCACCATATGTGCCATCGGACAGTCTGCCGTAAGGTCCGGCATAATTACTCTTTTACCCGGATTCAAAATCTTGGCACTCTCTCCCATAAACTTAACCCCGCAAAATAATATGTTCTGTCGGGTTACTGTTGTGGCTAACTTGCTTAATGCAAAGGAATCTCCCACATAATCTGCCAGTTCCTGTACCTGACCATCCACATAATAGTGCGCCAGAATCACTACGTCTTTTTCTTCTTTTAACTGCTTAATTCTCTGGATTTTATCCATATCTCTTACTTACTGTCAATGATTGTCAGTATTTTCCTTTCAAGTATTGTATGGCATTATAGCACACAAGCAATAAACTGACAAGACAGTTGTAAATACAATCTAACACAAAATGAAATAATCATAAATAATATTCATTATCGCAAAAAATCGACTGCCAAATTATAAGCAGCCGATTTTTATATGGGATATTCTAGCTTCTATTTAATATGCTATCCTTCATTTTTTAAATAATCCACTATCTCTACTCTAGTAGACATAAATGCGAATAAAATACTAAAGGTAATTATAAAAAAGACACATATCATAATCGATAAAAGGAGATTAATTAACATCACTGTAAATCCCTCAATTAAGAATTGTAACATAATACTTTTTTTACTCGCACCAATTGCTCTTCTTACTCCTATTTCAAATTTTCTCTCATTCATAGCATTACTAAAACTACTATGCATTTCATCTGCCAGTTCTGATACTTTCTGTATATTTTTACTATATATTATTACATTTTTATAATCACTTGCTAATTCTGATTCTTCAAAACTTATAATTGAAACAAATGCTTTTACATACCCCTCAATACTTCCATCATCATTTTTATGAACCATTCCTTTATCTGAATCCTTGCATACTCCTACTACTTCAAATTCTTGTGTAATGGTTCTTCCCTTCTTGATTCGCATCGGAATCCCCACGTAAATTTTTCCATTCTTTTCCTTATTATTTTTTATAGAATTATAAAATGTTTCATTTATTATAATTTGATTTTTGCCCAGGGAAATATCTTTTTCCCCATTCAGCATTTCAAATCTATTATCACTATTATAATAATATCCCCAAACATTTGAGGGTATGATACTTACTTCACAGTACAAATCAGTAGTGGATGTAAATTGATTTAATTTAACATCCCGAACTTCACATGTATAGTAATAAGTGTCACTAATTTTATTTAATTGTTCTAAAAAATTCTGTAAACTCTTTCTTTTTAATGTTTACACTTCTGCTGTACAATGTTGGCATAATAATATTTTCATAACGGGTCAATGAGGGAATAAGATTATAAGATTGAAATATAAAGCGGATATTATTAAGCCTAATTTGGGAATAGTCTCTGCCGGACCGAATTTTAATATTATTAAATGTATATTCACCACTATCAAAACTTTCAATTAATCCAATAATATTCCTTTATCCTCATACTCTTCATTTAAACTGTCATAATATTCAAAAATATTAATACCATCAAAACGATACGCATACTGTTCATACTTTCCAGATATGGTTGAACAACATAAAACCGGTTGTATAATTCGCTCTTTTTTACCGTCTATCGTATAATCAACCGCTATGTGAGGTTGAATATAATAATTCAGCTGTTCTTTCATCCGATTCGTCTTCATATGCAAGATAAATTTTGATTTTTTTCCTTTTTGAAGAACTAAATTATCTCCCTTTTCCCAATAATAATTTATATTTCCCTCTCCATCTTTCTGTTCAATTTCAACACTTTCAATCTGACAGCTTTCACATCCCAATATAGATATATCATTAATCTTTATCTTTTTTTCGTTTTCTATTTCAAATGTATCAATTGTAAATTTGTTTTCCGATGAATAACCAATATCATAGTCATAGTAAAATGTGGAACCACAATATACATACTCAGAGTAATCCCTATTGTATTTTGTATCATAATCAAAACAAATTTTTCCTATATTAAAATTGTAATTTTGATTTCCATAAGTAACCTTCATCTTGGTTATGGGCTTATAATCCATTTTTTTTGCTAAAAGATCTAATTTGACGTCAACCCTGTATTCGTATAATTCAAGCAAATCTTTCTGTCCTAAATTATCATATGCTTCATACAAATCAGACTCGTTATCATTCTCTTTTATGTCTTTCCAATTATATCCGTTATAAGCTAAAAACAACGCATAATCAAATGGCTTTCCATTGTTTTCTTCACTATTTTGCTCTTCAATCAAACCCACGCCATAACTATATGGGGCATCTGTATTAAATTCTATCCTGATTTTATTCTCTTCCAATTTTTCACTGGAAATAATGCGGAAATCAAAGTTTGAATTATACATAGCCGAAACTATATAAGTTATGTCACAGTTTTCTAAATCCGTAAAAAACACTTTTTTCTTTGATGGTAATTTCACATCTGCATTATTTCTAACTGTATCCTGTTGTTTCGAAATCTGTTGTTCTGTTTTTTCTGAAATATTACTGGTAATTTTTCCATTACATCCCGATACCATACTACAAACACATAATATAGCAGCCAATTTCCATATTCTTTTTCTCATTTTCCCGCTCCCTTTAACTTATTGATTTTGTTTTCATGATTTTAATTAGGAGAATTTTTATAATATTTCCCTCCTAAATATTTATTCATTTATAAAAACGGGATTCATTTCAGAATTGTTGCCTTTTATTAAAAAATCCCTTTGTAAAAACAAAGGGAAATCCATATAATACAACTACTATTTTAGACAATTATTTTTTCCCCCGTATAATCATATATGCTAACACTGAATCCTGATACCGTCAATAAACCTCACTGTAATCTAACATATATACACCATTTATGACATTTGTCCATCATAATCTGACATATATAAACCTATAATCTTTCTTTTACATTTGTCCAGCCTCTTACTCAATACTCTAAGTAATACTCATATATACCTCATATACCAACTCCACCAGTTGATCTTCGCTTTCCATATCTCCCTGGTAAGGATATTTTTTCTTTATAAGGTTGAACATTTCAAGTTCTTTTTCTGCTTTTTTATAATCTTTTTCTACCAGCAGATTATATGCATACATCAGTCTTTTTCTTGACAACCAGCCTGCCGTTGCCTGTATGTATTTTTTCATTTCATATTCATACAATTTTTCTGCTTCTTCGTATTCTCCCAGCATTATTTCGCAGAATATCAATTCACACTTTAATTCATTTTTATGTAAACCCAGCATTCCGGTTACATTGCTCAGTGCCCACTGTATTTTTTCTTTTGTCTCTGCGAATTGGCATTTGTCTAATAATCTTCCCACCTGCATATACACCATCGTACCGGTATTTATGTTGCCAAGATCACTATCATCCGAAATTTCAAACCATTGATCCGGCATATCCTTTAAACGCACTCCTTTCATTAAAAGAGCATTGCTTCGCAACTGACAGTCAAACGCCTGCATTGCCAGTGGATCTTTCTTTAAACATTTTACATTCATGCCATCATTGGCTATCCCCGCCGACTTCATTGGTATTCCATTTGTGATAATTATAAAAAATCCCACAAAGGAAAATATTAACAATTCTCCACTTTGCATATAAAAAGATGGAATCAGCATAATCAAGGACACGATGATATTCATTAAAATTCCACCCAGATTATATAAAACTACAGGATAATCATATCCTGCATTTACAGGTGGTACCATAAGGCATTGTCCGGCAGTTCCATTCAGGGAATATCTTTTGAATTTAATTTTTCCATCTTCCTTAATCCATGTTAAACTGCCTATTCGAAAGGAGCTGAATTGATATCCACTCATAAGACCGGCTTCCAAATGCCCTAATTCATGAAAAATAATCTGCAGAAATATGCTTACGATTAAAGATGCAATTGCTCCCCAAAAACTGATGGGAGTAATCCATCCATTTTCCTCCAGAATAACTTCCGCGATTCCCCAGATAGCACCTGCCAATATATACGCTCCAAAACCAATTAATTGTTCTTTTTTCATTTTATCTCCTCTTAATGACTATATGTGTTTTCCTTGCATAATTTTTCGGACTACTGCCTTAATGAAATCCTAATATTTTCATAATTCTCTGAAATACATTATTGGCATCATAAACCATTGGTTCCCTGTCCGGGAACCACACCACCATTCTGTAAACATAATATACGATGCACAGCAGCATAACAATCATTGCACATATCTTAAGGACATATATAACCTTTTTTGATATTTTCTGATTGTCTACACAATATCGGACCATCAGAAATGCTGCCACGATTACTACAAGAGGTATCCAGAACGGATGCATTGCTGTTGCCTCATATATTTTCCCCTGAGACAAAAGAAGAAAAGCTCTGGTAATGCCACATCCGGGACAGGGTATTCCCAATATCATTCTCAATGGACATACCTTTCCCCGCAAAAGATTGGATGCAATAATATATACCACTATAATTACCAGTATGGGCACATTTTTCTGTATGTCCTCTTTCATCAATTTCCAATTTATTTTCATTACAGTTTTTCCTTTATTTCTCCCTGTCTGTATCCTTCCAGCAGCTCTTCCAAATCAAAAATCTGTTGCAGTATATCTCTTCCTATATCTGTATTTTTTACCATAAGACGTTTGGACTGAGTCTGAAATTTGTTCCGTTCGGACTGTATATCTATATTCTCATTAATAGCCTTTTCCACACTTTCAAAAGGTTCATGAGACATGAGCCTCATGCTGTGGGAATTGTATATCAGGGTATATCCGGCAATTCCTGTTGTTTCATGGTATGCCTTACAGAAACCACCATCAATAATTATAAGCTTTCCATTGGCACGGACCGGCTGTTCCCCCTTTGTCACTTTAATCGGCGTATGACCATTAATTATGTGTCCCACAGATGGTTTAATACCAAACTCCTTCAATATCATATCACAGGTTACCTCATTCCTGTAAAATTTATAATAAGGATTTTTAGGCTCCTCCCAGGTGGTTCTGTCCTCTATAAACATTCTTTCAAAAATCTTTATTTTTCTTCCTGACAAAGGAGACTTGACACCACGCCATAAATACCACATAAAATCGAGACAGTTAATGTCTTTTTTTCCAAAATATGCACGGCGCGCTATCTTCTCAGCATAATCCATATATTCCTTTCCGCTGTATTGACTGCCTCCAAGATTAATCTTATCAAAATTACCCTTTTCATCCAAAGGAATACAGCCATGGAATAGAAGATTATTATTATAGCATTTATACAGACTTCCCTTGGCATATAAAAATTCTATATGGCTTTTCAATGTTTTACTTTCCGTAAAGGATTTGCGCAGATCTTTTACCAGAGTCTTTTCATCCGGAGTAAGACTGTAACAATCCCTTTCATCTACGGTAGGAAAATCCTTATCGTTCAGCGGATATTCCTTGCCGTCAATTTCTACGGTTCCCTTTTCATAATCGATTTTATGAAGCAGCATTCTGTCATCCATCTTATATTCCGGATGTCGCATAATAATCTGACCTTCCAGTTTGAACAGAATTATTGTAATTGCCTTTAATGCCGCCTCCATCGGCTCCATATTCCCATATGTTTTTTCCGCAAAAAGAGTGAGCGTTCGCAGACTGATTCCGTATCCGTTTTCCAACATTCTCATATTATTGTATTTCAGGTTATTGCGAATGACAGTTGCCATACATGCATCACTTCCTGCGGCAGCTCCCATCCATAAAACATCATGATTTCCCCACTGAATATCCAGAGAGTGGTGTTCCATCAACCTGTCCATCACCAGGTCAGGATGCTCCCCTCTGTCAAAAATATCTCCCACAATGTGAAGATGATCCACTGCCAGCCTTTTAATCAGAGAAGATAACGCCACGATAAATTCTTCTGCATTTTGTATTTCCATAATTGTGTTAATAATATTTTCATGATATACAATCTGATTGTCATCCTGATCCTTCTGCATATGTAATAATTCATCTAAAATGTATTTAAAGTCTTCCGGCATAGCCTTACGAACCTTTGATCTGGTATATTTTGAAGATAACGCCTTTGCGATTTCAATTAATCTTTTAAGGTTGTCCTTATACCAGTTAACATCAATCTCTCCCTGCTCCTTCAGTTTCTCCATTTTTTCTACCGGATAATAGATAAGCGTACATATTTCTCTTCGTTGCTGTTTTGTCATCGTGTGTCTGAAAATCATATCGACCTTATCACGCACTTCACCTGCGCAATTATTCATAATGTGTCCAAAGGCTTCATATTCACCGTGAATATCACTCATAAAATGTTCTGTGCCTTTCGGCAGATTTAAAATTGCATTCAGGTTAATGATTTCCGTACAGACTGACTGAATTGTAGGATACTTTTCTGCAAGCAGTTCTAAATACTTTTTATAATTTTCTTCCATGACAGTCTCCTTTCTTCTGTTTTATTTCACCTTCTGATAAAATAATCTTATCACGCTTTTGTATATATGTGTACCGGTATCTGTATCTGACACATTATTCCGACAACGTAAAAACCCTGCCTATAAAGACAGGGTTTTCACTATATAAATGGGCAATGGGGGGAATGCCCAAATACAAGCTAATTATTATTTTAATGCTTCAAGGGTTCTCAGTACAAGTTGCCACGTACGTTTCGTAGATGAAATACTGAGCACTTCATTAGTTGTATGAATGTTCTGCATCTGCGGTCCAAAAGAGACAGCGTCAAGCCCTGACAATTTTGAGGCAAAGATGCCACATTCCAATCCTGCATGTATACCCTCAACAACAGGCTCTTTACCATATAGTTCCTTGTATGCTCCAACCATAACGTCCCGAAGTCTGGAGTCAGCCTTGTACTCCCAACCCGGATATACACCTGTTACTTCTACTGTTCCACCAAAGATTTCTGTCAGTGAACGAAGTCTTTCAATTAAGAACCTCTTCTCACTCTCGCTGGAACTTCGCACTGCATAAGATAACTTTACGGCATCCTTCTCTGTTCTGAGAATGCCAAGATTCAGCGAAGTCTGAACCAGTCCTTCTATTTCAGGATTCATTCTCTGAATTCCGTTTGGCATATTTACAAGAGAAATAATTGTTGCCAATGTTGCAGGTCCGGAAAATACTTCGACTATATCGGAATCCATTACATTCATTATAAGCTCTGCATCCGGATCTGTAAACTTATATTCTTCTTTTATTTCATTAAATGTATCATGAATAATCTTTTTTGCTTTGTCCACGGTTTCCGGCAATACCCCAATTGCAGCTTCACTCATTTTTGCAATAGCATTGTCTTTTTCGCCTCCGTTAACCGTAACTAATCTGATGCCCAGATTCTGGAATAGGTTAAGAAGTATTCGTCCCATGGCACAATTTGAATTTACGCGTCCTTTGTCTATTTTAACACCAGAATGCCCTCCTGTAAATCCTTCTATTTTAATTTCTATAATTGATGCATTAACCGGCTCTGTTTTATATGGAATGCTGCATGTAACAGTTGCCCCTCCGGCACAGCTTACCGTAAATACCCCTTCATCCTCTGAATCCATATTCATAAATATACGGCCTTTCAAATCTGATACATCGATAAAGTCTGCCCCCAGCATACCAATTTCTTCATCAACTGTAAAGATTGCTTCAATGGGTGGATGAGCAATGGATTCATCCTCAAGAACAGCCAACGAATATGCTACCGCAATTCCATCATCGCCTCCCAGAGATGTTCCCTTTGCAGAAATCAAATCTCCATCAATCTCAAGGTCCAGACCTTCTTTTTCCATATCTTTTTCGCATCCGGCTGTCTTTACCGCCACCATGTCAATATGTCCCTGAAGAATCACCGGTTCAGAAGTTTCATACCCCTTTGAACCATTCTTCCATATGATTACATTATACTTTTCATCCTGTCTGTATTTAAGACTATGCTTTTTTGCAAAGTCTACAAGATAATCACTAATTTGTTTTACATTTCCTGAGCCATGAGGTATTGAACAAATCTCCTCAAAATATTTAAATACTTTTATCGGTTCCAGTTCCGATAACACACCCATAATGTCCTCCTTTATATCCGTAAAAAATGAAAAAGTGAAAAATCAAGCTATTTTCAAACCTTTTATGATAAATAAAGCTTCACTGTCCATTCTTATCGCTTCACTTTTTTATATCTGTTTCCTTCCTGCTCCAACTGTCCTGTTTTAGTCATGTATGCAAGAAGTTTATTTGCGAAATCATTTTTATCTTTAACAACCGCCCTGTTGGACGAAAAAGGCTGTTTTGCTTCCAATCTGCCACAAATCTTTTCAACATCCGCAGTTGTAATATATTCATTATTCCTTAAATACTTTTTAACTCTGCTTTCCCCTTTGCTGAAAAGCATTCTCATCAAGTCCTCTGTCTGATTTTTCTGTCTCACCAGTCCCCAGCCATATATAATCATTGTAGCTATGGCAAACAAAATAATTCCTATAATAATCGTACTGGTACTCATTGTTTTTCCTCATTAACAAATATAATGTACTTATTTCTCTCCAGTATTCCAAAATATGTTGATAATCTTTCGTACAACTGATTGGATGCACCCTTATGTTCCTTTTTTAGTATCTGACCTATTTCATAAATAGATTTTTTGCCATCAATCTGCTGCCATACACAGCTTCCATACTTATCCAGTTTTATAAAACTATATCTTGGCTTCCTGAATATTTTTTGTGCCAGAGTGTTATAAAATCCCGTATTTTCAACGGTAATCTCCACTATGCCATCTTCAAGCACTTCCCATTTTTTATCATTATTTTTTGGAATTTTATCAATATAATTTTTATTATCTCTATTCATATATTAAACCACTTTCCTGCCCTGTTGTCTATAAGTAAAAATCTTCCAGTATTCCATATATCTGCACATTTGATAAAAAGGTACCACTGCATTAATTGCAGCAGTACCTGATTAATTTTATTAAATTTCTTTCTTTTCTGTATCAATTTCTACTGTCTTTCTCTTGGTGCAGAAAAAGAGCAATGATGCAATCAGCAGGATGAACACCACAAGGCCCACCCAGTTGCCAAAATCAGAGAATGCTGCAGCAGGAACACCTTCTGCCACATCTTTTCCATATATCATTTCATGTATATCAACGTTTAATCCAACTACTGCAAATATAGCAAGTAAAATACCTACAAGACCTTCTCCTGCAATCATACCTGATGAATAAAGTACGCCTGATTCCACTGAAGACTTCTTCTGTGACTCACTATCATATTTTTTCTTACTTTCCACATACCACTTAATAAGACCTCCTACAAAGATAGGGGCACTTAAGTGAATCGGTAAATAAAGACCAACTGCAAATGCCAATACAGGTATTCCGAGAATTTCTACTACAATAGCAATAAATACACCGATAAAAATTAAAGTCCAAGGTAATGTTCCGCCCATAACGCCTTCAACAACAAGCTTCATAAGCGTTGCCTGTGGTGCAGAAATCTGTTCTGAACCAAATCCCCACGCCTCATTAAGAAGATACATAACACCTCCAATGGCAAGGGCTGACGCAAGTGAACCAATCAATTCACCCACCTGTTGTTTCTTCGGTGTTGCACCAACAATATAACCTGTCTTTAAATCCTGTGAAGTATCACCTGCAATTGCTGCAACAATACAGATAACAGTACCAATTGTGATTGCTGCAACCATTCCTGTTGCACCTGTGTTTCCTGTTGCTTTTAATACAATCGTAGTAACGATAAGTGTAGCAATTGCCATACCCGATACAGGATTGTTACTGCTTCCTACAAGCCCAACCATTCTGGATGATACTGTTGCAAAAAAGAAACCGAAAATAACAATTATAATTGCTCCCAAAGGATTCACTGGAATACTTGGAATTAACCATATTGCTACAGCGATCAGCAAGATCCCGATTCCAACAACCGGCATAGGTAAATCCTGCTGCGTTCTGTCACCACCGGAAACATTCTTTCCAATACCCTTGACCGCTTTGCTGAAGGTACTTACCATTGTAGGCAAAGATTTGATTAAACTGAGAATACCTCCGGCTGCAACCGCTCCGGCACCAATATATCTAATGTAATTACCCCAAACCTGTCCCGGTGACAATTCACCAAAGGTAAGGGCATTTCCTGCATCGTTGGTTATTACAGATAGGCTATCTCCTCCAAAGTATACAATTGCCGGAATCAGCACAAGGTAGGAAAGAACACCACCGGCGAACATATAACTGGAGATCTTAAGTCCACAAATATAACCTACACCTGCAAGTGCCGGCAAAACATCCATGCCCACACCACATGTATAAGTACTATTCTTAATATCAAAGTTTACTTCACTCGGGAAAAGTTTAAGCCCGTCCGCAATAAACTTATATGCTGCTGCAATGCCAAGTCCCGAAAATACAACCTTAGATTTGCTTCCACCCTCTTCACCTGCAAGAAGAACTTCCGCACATGCAGTTCCTTCCGGATAAGGTAATACTCCATGTTCCTCAACAATAAGTGCTGTACGAAGAGGAACCATAAAAAGCACACCAAGCAAACCACCACAAAGGGCAATAATTGAAATTGTTAAAAATCCCGGTTCATCACATTTACCTTCTTTTGCCCACATAAAAATGGCTGGAAGTGTAAAAATTGCACCTGCTGCCAATGATTCACCTGCGGAACCAATGGTCTGTACCATGTTGTTTTCTAAAATAGAGTCCTTCTTTAAGATCACTCGAATAACTCCCATAGAGATGACTGCCGCCGGAATGGAAGCAGAAACTGTCATACCAACTCTTAACCCTAAATAAGCATTGGCACCGCCAAATACAACCGCAAGAATAATACCCAGAATTATAGATGTAACTGTAAATTCAGGCAATACTTTATCCGCAGGGATAAATGGCTTAAATTCTTTTTTGTTATTCATAATTTTTACCAAGCCCTTTAAGCACAAACAGATTATACTTAAAAAGCGCAAACACAAAAGGGCGAAAAGTATGTGTCTGCATTTGTCCTTTCTGTATTTTTTTACCCTTTTTATCTACCGTCTAACATATAATTCTAATGTTCCTATATTATACTAAATTATACACAAAAAATAAAGAGTGAAGAATTTCCATAGCAGATCATTCCTCACTCTTTTCGTTTATACAAATATACAGTTCAATACGCACGTTCAAGTAAATGTTCTTTTACTTATCTTTTATTCTTCCGGTATATTCTCAGTCTCCATATTCTCAGGTTCGTCATCCGGTTCATCGATTGGAACAGTTTCCGGTTCTGTCTCCGGAGCCGCTGTGGTAACAACTACTTTCTTAGTTGTCGGAGTCTGTGTTGTTTCCACCGGTTTCTTTTTCTTCTTTTTCGTTGTTGTTTCTTCCGGCTCTGTTTCCGGTTCCTGCTCTCTTGTTGTAGTTTCTACTCTGCCGGTCTCCCTGTCTGCCACAGTTTCCTCTGCCGTTGTTGTTTCAACGGCTGTTGTTGATGGCTCTTCCTGTTTATCGGATGTTCCAAATGTCTGTGTCAGTATAATCGCTAAAACCACAATAATCATTACAATAGAAACAGATACTACAATTGCAATAATGTTAAGCTTTTTATTTTTATTGGTAATAAGCAATTTTTCCATTTCGCTGGAAGCATCATCTTCATACTGTTCATCCTCATATAATTCTTCTTCATCCAGGTCTTCCTCAAACTGAAAGTTCTCATCCTCCATGTCTTCCGGAAAATCAAACTCTCCCAAATCTTCTTCATATTCAATTTCTTTCGTAAAATTAATATCATCCACTTCACCTAACGGTTTAATTTCCTCTTCATCACTGGTTAAATTAATTTTGTCATAATCTAAATCCGGTATAATTTTTGTTTCTTCCATATTATCTGCTTCCGGATTTTCAACCGGTTTTCCACAATATGGGCAAAATTTCTGATCCGGCTGAACATATTTTCCACATTCTTTACAAAACATTTTATCCTCCTTTTATATCACGGTATATGAAACAAAGATCATGTACTTCTTCTTTCTGTATACTATTTTTTATTGCAAATAATGTCTGCTGTAGAAATGCTTATAATTTTCTTTAAATCATTAAAAGACATTTCAACCTGAAACCCTATTTTTCCTCCACTAAACATTATTGTATCATAGCTGTCAGCAGTTTTGTGAATTATTGTCTTAAAAAGTTTTTTCATTCCGACAGGTGAACAGCCTCCATGAATATATCCTGTCAGTCCAAGCAGCTCTTTGGCTTTCAACATTTCTATTGATTTTTCTCCTACGGCTTTTGCTGCTTTTTTCAAATCCAGTTCCTCCGCTACCGGTACCATAAACACATAATGAGTTCCTGACTTTCCTGTAGTCACCAGCGTCTTAAATACTTTATCCGGCTGCTGTCCCAAAGCAGCCACTACTTCCATTCCACTTACGGCATCAGTATCTCCGTAATAATGCTCTGTATATTTAATCCTGTTGCTGTCTAAAATTCTCATCACATTTGTTTTCTCATTCTTTTTCATTTGAATTTTAAACCTTCTTTCACTATTTATATATATATAACGAACTTTTTATTACTTTTATTGTCCTAAATATAAAAAATACCATTGCATATTATAATTCATTTGAAATGATATTGGCAAGTAGCAATTAAATCCATTATTATAGTTCAAAAAGTTCGCAAGAATACTTATCTCTCTGTGATTCCGCAGAGCCTTTTTATATCATAGGAACCTGAGGGAAATTTCCTGTGATATAAAAAACAGGAACACTTTCGCGCTCCTGTCATTATATATTATTTTATATGCTCCTGTATATAGCGTTCCACCTCTTCCTTGTCAATACCCAGTGCTATAGAAAATTCATCATGAAGATTTTCTCTTGCTTCTCTTAAATACCTGTCATCAACATAGGTGATACGCTTACCCTGTGCTGTTCTTTCCCTATTCCGCTCATAAAGCGTTTTAATAATACCTATAAGTTTCTCACAATCACACGAACTAATGACCTCCTTATATCTGCTCTCTCTTTGTCGGTCATTATCAATCCATATTGGCTCAATCTCTTCTATCTCAGCAACAATATTTTCTGCCTCTTTTTTTGAAACCACAGAACGCATTATTACTTTATCACTATCTACCGGATAAAAAATTTTACTTCCAGTAGATTTCAATGGCACTAATGTGTAATACAATTGGTTCTTATCCGCTCCAGAAATATCAATGTGTGTAATATCCTCAACTTTGCAAACACCATTTCTGCCATGTACAATATAGTCTCCAACCTTAAACACTTTCAACACCTCTATTTCTTATAAGTATACTTCGCCTACATTTATAAAGTATACTTCTTTTTGTCAAATAATGTTATAGGCAGAATAAACAAACTTTATTTCCGAAAATCCAAAATCAATTGTCATTTTACCCATTATTATCTATTAATTATTATTATTTTTTATTATTGTAGTATCCTATTCTTCTGCATCCCATTGATCCGCATTTTCTTTTTCAACCATATGACGGATGTAAGCTGCCTCTGCTGCTTTTTCATCCTCTTCCATGATTCCGTTGTGATTCACGTCAAACTCCTTATCATATGGTCCAAATTTCTCTCCCCCTGCAATGAAAAGTACTCCAAGAGTCCCCGCTCCGCAATGGCAGGATATAACGCCTCCTGCCTGCGTAATAATAATATCTTTAAACCGGTTCAGGCTCTTAAGATAGTCTTTAACCTCATCAACCACCGCCTGCTCACAGCCTGAATGCGTAATAAATATTCTGTCCTTTTTTGCTTTCAGAAGTTCGGACTCCATATCCTTAACATACTGCAAAATAACTCTGCTCTGTTTTCCCCTGTATTTATGCCCTGCTTCCATCTTACCATCTTTCACAATAATGCGGGGTTTTAGTCTTAATGCATTTCCTACTAATGCCGCGGTCGAAGAACATCTCCCTCCTCTGTGAAGATAAGTCAGGGTATCCACCACAAAACTTGCTCTTACATAAGGTTTTAATGCCTCTATCCGCTTTACAATTTCTGTTACTTCCATCCCTTTTTCTGCCATAATTGCCGCCTCAACAACTAAATGTCCTATACCTGTGGACAAACTGGCAGAATCAATTACAAATACATGTTCACTGTACTCCAATTCTTCTGCAGCCAGACGCATTACATTGGCAGATGCAGACATATCCTCAGAAATCGCAAACATTATAATGTCGTCTCCCTGTTCTTTGTAGGGCTCAATAACCTTTACTGCATCTTCTATTGACGGTGCCGCGGTTTTTGGTGTGGTCTTATTTTCATCTGACCATTTATAAATCTCATCCGGAGTTATATCCACTCCGTCTTTGTATTCCATATCTCCCATATGTACATATAGTGGAAGAATGTCCACGTTATATTTTTCAATAAGGTCTTTTGACAAATCGCTTGTGCTGTCAGAAATAATTTTTATCATGTTTCCTCCCAGTAAACCGCATCATTTTATCCGGCTCATAATTGTAATATTAAAATAGTTTCCTTAATCCCTGCAATAATTATTCATTCTCCACTTCATTAATATCATAAGGCGTTGTCTGATATACATAATAATTAATCCAGTTTGTCCATAACAATTGTCCTGCACTTCTCCAGTTGACCACAGGCTCTTTTGCAGGATCATCATCCGGAAAATAATTGACTGGAATTTCCGGATTCATTCCTTTTTCACTGTCACGTTCATATTCCAGCTTAAGGGTATCTGCATCATATTCAGAATGGCAGAAAACAAACAACTGTCTGCTGTCTTCAGATTTAACAATAGCTACACCTGCCTCTTCTGACTCAGCCATCAGCTCAAGTTTAGGCTCTGCCAGTATCTGATCTCTTGTAATTTCCGTGGCTCTGGAATGAGGTGCATAAAAAACATCATCAAATCCCCGGAACAATGGTGACTTTT
>JAUUNJ010000436.1 GCA_030844625.1 Roseburia sp.
TCTTTTTCCTTTTTTATAATAGTATCATTATGGTATAATAGAGACATTAAAATCGAAAGTTATAAAGGAGAAATAAAATGAGTACAAAAAAAGCAATTAGCACATCGTTTGTTGCCATATTTATTTTAATAATCACACAGATTATTGCACAATCCATTGCAAGTTGTAGGAATCTGTAATTTGAGTTTATGGTTTACAAATCGAAATTTGGTGAACAGGTGAAACTTTGAATTTTCTTAACAGAGGAGGTTACAATGAAAAAGATATTAGTAACTGGTGGAACAACTTTTGTAAGTAAATATGTAGCAGAATATTTTGTGAATGCAGGTTATGAAGTTTATGTGCTTAACAGAAATACTAAGCCACAAGTTCAAGGAGTAAATTTAATTGAAGGTGATAGGCATAATTTAGGGGGAATACTAAAAAAAACATTCTTTGATGTTGTTACTGATATAACTGCTTATAACGCTGCGGATATTGTTGATTTTGTTAAAGAACTAGGCTCCTTTGGACAGTACATAATGATTAGTTCAAGTGCTGTGTATCCAGAGTATGGAGTTCAACCATTTCTTGAGGAATCAGAGAAGTCCTTAAATAAATTTTGGGGGAGGTATGGAACAGATAAGTTAGAAGCCGAAAATGTCCTGCTTGAAAAAGTGAAGGATGCATATATACTAAGACCACCATATTTATATGGGCCTATGAATAATGTCTATAGAGAAGCTTTTGTATTTGACTGTGCTTTAGCGGATAGAAAATTTTATTTACCAAAAGATGGAAGTATGAAACTACAGTTCTTCCATGTTAAGGACTTATGTGGCTTAATGGAAGTAATCATTAAGAATAAACCGGACGAGCATATTTTAAATGTCGGAAATACAGAAGCAGTATCTATTAAAGAGTGGGTAACAAAATGCTATGAAAGTTTGGGAAAAACACCGACTTTCGTGAATGTCACTGAGGCAATAGAGCAGAGAAAGTATTTTAGCTTTTACAACTACGAGTACTATTTAGATGTAACTCGTCAAAGCAAAATATATCCGGAAACCATATCTTTAGAAGATGGAATAAAAGATGCTGCTAAATGGTATTTGGAACATAAGACAGATGTTAATAAGAAACCTTATTTTGAATATATTGATTCAAATCTGGTAGAAAGGTAAATTTCAGTAAGCCGGTGTATTTAACTGAGAGACGAATTTGAAGTTGTAAGGGTGATATAGTGGAATTAAAAAAATTGGCAGTACAAGAGTTATATGTTTTGACGGAGTTGTTTGATTATAACAATGTTGAACAAATGATATCCGAATGTACGCATGATATTCAAAATGGGATTATTGATATTTTTGTTTTGTATGATAAAGATGTTTTAATTGGTGAACTTCACGTAATGTATGAAAGTGATGATGAAAATTATGCTATACGAGGCAGGCGGGCGTATCTGTTTGCGTTTAGAGTTCGTGAAGATTTTCAGAATAAAGGATACGGAACATATCTCTTAAAAACAGTTCTAGCTGTATTAAAAGAACATGGATATTGCGAATTTACTGTTGGAGTGGAAGATGATAATTTTCGAGCAATTCATATGTACCAAGCTTTGGGATTTGATGAAATTCTACTTAGAAAACAAGAAGAGTATCAGGGCGATGCTTATGAATATAATTTATACTTGAGGAGATAAACAAATTGTTTGTGGAGGTAAATAATGAGCGAAGTTTATTTTTCAAATAGTAATTTGCTAATCAGAAGCATGGAAGTCGATGATGCTAAAATAATATACGATACCTATTTGTCATATGGGTGGCATCCGTCTTTAGAAACATATGATAATTACTACAAAGAACAGGAAGAAAATAAAAGGAAAGTATTTATTGCAGAGTATGAAGGAAAAGTATCCGGACTCTGTACCTTAGTATTAAATTCCACGGAAGGTCCTTGGGCTGGTATGGGATATCCTGAAATAGTTGATTTGACAGTATTTTTTCACGTTCATAACAAAGGAATAGGGAATAAACTTCTTGATGTTGTTGAGCGGGAGGCTGCAAAAGTGGCTGATATAGTATATTTAGCGGTTGGTGTTCATTCGGGATACGGTGCGGCACAAAGAATATATGTTAAGCGAGGTTATATTCCGGATGGTAGCGGCGTTTGGTATCAGGGTAAACAATTAGAACAATATGCACCATGCTGTAATGATGATGACTTATTGCTTTTTATGTCTAAAAAAATATAATCAAAAAACAAAGGAAACTTTCAGTTTGTTTAATTGGACAACTCGGGATTTATGGAGGTATGAATATATGGCAGGTGCGTATTACAAACCTTGCAAGGAATTTGACATTTGCAATGAGCTGATTGAAAAGTATTGGGAAACAAAACAATATGACAAATGCTTTGAAGGTCATTTGGTATTGGCGGAGCAGGGCTATCCCCTTGCTGAATGTCAAATAGGCTATTTCTATTACGAGGGACTTGGTGTTGAAAAGGACTTGGAAAAAGCACTATATTGGACTCGCCGTGCCGCAGAGCATGGTGATAGAGATGGACAATACAATTTGGCAGAGTTTTATGAAGATGCAATCGGAGTGGAAAGAGATATCGAACAGGCTAAGCATTGGTATCGACTTGCTGCATTGCAAAACGATGATTTGGCAATCGAGAAATGCAAAGAACTTGGAATTGCATTGTAATTACGCATCGCAATATAATCAACAGTTCGTCAACTTCCAGTTTGTCGCACTGATAAAATCCCTTTAGGAACTAAAGGGCGCACTTCTATACTCTCTATCGAGAGTAGTGCGTCCTGCGGAGCTTCATTCCCGGTCAGCAGAAGAAAACTGC
>JAUUNJ010000437.1 GCA_030844625.1 Roseburia sp.
ACATGTGGGAGTTGTTTTGGTCTCCACGCTGTTTTTCAAAATATTCGGCATTGAGAACTGGAAGGTAATGGCGTTAGTATGGGCAGCGATACCTTTGGTAAATGGAATACTGTTCTCCAAGGTGCCGATATCACAGCTAAATGAAGAAGACGAAACAGGATTGACTCTAAAAGAACTTATAGCGAATGGAGCGTTCTGGATATTTATACTTCTTATGTTGTGTGCCGGAGCCAGTGAGCAGGCAGTCAGTCAGTGGGCATCTACGTTTGCAGAAAAAGGCTTGGGAGTAAACAAGATGATGGGAGATTTGGCAGGACCTATGTCATTTGCTATTCTCATGGGAACTTCCAGGGCAATTTATGGTAAATACGGACATAAAATAAATTTGGAAAAATTTATGATATGTAGTACTATTGTATGTATTGTTTCCTATGTATTGATTGCGTTTGTACCAATTCCTCTTGTCGGATTAATAGGGTGCGGGATATGCGGATTTTCTGTAGGAATTCTTTGGCCGGGAACTTTTAGCATGGCATCTGCTACGATAAAAGGCGGTGGCACGGCAATGTTTGCATTATTAGCATTAGCAGGAGATATGGGATGCTCATCAGGACCAAGTCTGGTGGGCATAGTATCAAGTCATTTTGGAGATGATCTGAGAATTGGAATTATGGCGGCATTGGTATTTCCGGTGTTGATGAACGTAGGGATCATGATAAAAGAAAGTGGCATAGAAAAGGAGGTATAAACAGTGGGAGGTTTATTTTTTGATGGTGGATTTGGGATTATGTTTGTGTTAATTTTTGTTTTAGTTATTGGCGTATTTATTTTTAATATTGTCAGAGGGATCAGTCAATGGGATAAAAATAACAACTCACCCAGATTGAAAGTACCGGCAGTAATTGTAGCTAAGCGTACCGATGTCAGTGTACATCATCATGGTGATAGTATGAATAGCGTCCATAATACAAGGAGCACAACCTATTATGTGACGTTTCAGGTTGAAAGCGGAGACCGCATGGAATTACAGGTTAACGGTTCAGAGTATGGGATGCTGGTGGAAGGTGACCATGGAAATCTAAGTTTTCAGGGTACAAGATATTTAGGATTTGAAAGACAATAGGAGGGGATTGCAGTCATAATGAAAAGTAATCCATACTATACATATATGTTGAGATGCCAGGACAATTCACTTTATACAGGAATAACTGTTGATGTGGAACGTAGAATGAGCGAACATTTCCATAGAGATAAAAAGTGCGCCAGATATACTTTAACACATCCGGCGAAAAAGCTGGAAGGTGTATGGAAATCGGAGAACAGAATATTAGCATCCAAACTGGAATTTCAAATAAAGAAGTTGACAAAAAAACAGAAAGAATATCTGTTGTCCGGTAATCATTTGGAAGAATTATTATCAGATAAAATAGAAGTAGAAAAATATAGAAGAATTAAGTAATAAGAGTATAATTGCATAAAAATTATGGTAAATACAGGTTCAAAAAGGATTTGCCATGAATGGAGAAAATGACATGGAGATATTAGATATTGTAGATGAAAACGGAGTTCCTACCGGAGAAGTGGTAGACAGGACAAAAGCCCATACTTTGGGTATACCGCATCGTACTGCCCATGTATGGATTGTAAGGGAGAAGAATGAAGGCTTACAGCTTTTGCTGCAAAAGCGGAGTGATGAAAAGGATTCCTATCCGGGATGTTTTGACATATCCAGTGCCGGGCATATTCCTGCGGGAGTGGATTATATTCCATCTGCACTGCGAGAATTGAAGGAGGAGCTGGGGCAGGATGCAGAGCCTGAACAGTTGATTTATTGTGGGCAGCGCAGATTTGAATTTAAACAGACATTTCATGGAAAGCCTTTCTGTGATAATCAGGTAAGCAATATTTATCTGTTATGGTTAGACAAGGAACCGGAAGAGTTTGTACTTCAAAAAGAAGAGGTATCGGAGGTTCGGTGGTTTGACTTTGAAGAGTGTATACAGAAAGTTCAACAGAATAGTATTCCTCATTGTATCTATATGGAAGAATTAGAAATAATTAAACAGCAATTATTGAAGATGCAGAAGAATGGAATCGGGAAGTCATAACTTATAACAAGAAGAAGGGAGTAATGATATTTAGAGTATCATAGTGGTATATGATTACATTATTGGCAAAAATCTTTATTAAGGGTAAAAGCATAGAAGATGCAGGAACAAGAAAAGCATATGGAACCCTGTGCAGTATAGTGGGAATTTTATTTAATGTTCTGCTTTTTGCCGGAAAATATTTTGCCGGATACATAAGCGGTTCCATTGCAATTATGGCAGATGCATTTAACAATTTATCAGATGCAGGATCTTCTTTTATTACACTGGTTGGATTTTGGTTCGCAGGAAAAAAGCCGGATATGGATCATCCTTTTGGACACGGGAGATTTGAGTATATTTCGGGACTGGGTGTTGCCGTTATGATTTTGTTAATGGGGTTTGAACTTGCCAAAAATTCTGTTATGAAGATAGTACATCCGGTAACCATAGATTCCGGAATGATTATGATTGTAATACTTATTGTGTCTATTGGGATTAAGCTGTATATGGCTGTATATAACAGGCGGATCGGAGAAAAAATGGATTCCACTGCAATGAAAGCGACTTCTGTCGACAGTATAAGTGATGTGGCAGCAACTACTGCCGTACTTATTTCAGTGCTGATTAACAGGTTTGCCCACATTAATCTGGATGGAATCTGTGGTCTGATTGTATCCCTGTTTATATTGTTTACTGGATACAAGGTTGTAAAGGAAACAATTTCACCGTTGCTGGGACAG
>JAUUNJ010000438.1 GCA_030844625.1 Roseburia sp.
TACGGTAATGAAACATGGTGAAATATGCTCCCAGGCAAAAGACGAAGAGGCAAAAACCCCATATGAAAATTATTATGATTATATCGAATCGGTAAGCAAAATTCCGGGACATAGAATTTTAGCAATTAACAGAGGCGAGAAAGAAAAAGTTTTAACGGTTAAGATAGAAATGCCTGACGATAATATTGTTGCCACATTACAGAGAGCAGTAATTGATAAAAAATCTAACTTTAATCAGGTTTTGGAGGAAGCTGTAGAAGACGGATATAAGAGATTGATAAAGCCGGCAATTGAAAGAGAAATCAGAAGTACATTGACAGAAAAAGCAGAGGATGGGGCAATTACCGTATTTGGACAGAATTTAAAACAACTGCTGATGCAGCCGCCCATTGCAGGAAGAACTGTTTTAGGCTGGGACCCTGCATTTCGGACAGGATGTAAGCTTGCTGTAGTAGATGATACCGGAAAGGTACTTTACACAACTGTAATTTTTCCTACAGCACCTCAGAATAGAGTGGAGGAATCTAAAAAAGCAGTGCTTGACATTATAAATAAATATAAGGTGAGTCTGATCTCTCTTGGAAACGGAACGGCATCCAGAGAGTCGGAGGCGGTTATTGTGGATATTATTAAGGAGTGTCCTGAAAAAGTGGAATATGTAATTGTAAATGAAGCAGGAGCCTCGGTATATTCTGCCAGCAAACTTGCCACAGAAGAGTTTCCTAACTTTGATGTGGGGCAGAGAAGTGCAGCTTCCATGGCAAGAAGGCTTCAGGATCCGTTGGCGGAACTGGTAAAAATAGAGCCAAAGGCCATTGGAGTCGGACAGTATCAACATGATATGAATCAGAAAAAACTGGAAGAAACACTTTCAAATGTGGTAGAAGACTGTGTAAACAATGTGGGAGTGGACCTTAATACCGCATCGGCACCGTTGCTGGAATATGTTTCCGGAGTCAGCAAAACTCTTGCAAAAAATATCGTTGAGTACAGGGAAGAGCATGGACAGTTTTCAAGCAGAAAAGATTTGCTGTCAGTTTCAAAACTGGGACCAAAAGCATTTGAACAATGTGCAGGATTTATGAGAATCAGAGAAGGGAGTGAACCTCTTGATTACACAAGTGTGCATCCGGAAAGTTATGGGGCAGCCAAGAAACTCTTGAAAAAATATGGTTACACAACAAAGGATATCATTGAAGGAAAAGTCAGACTTTCTTCTGAAATCAAAGATTCAAAGACGGTTTCCGAAGAAATTGGAACGGATGAAATTACGTTGAAGGATATGATATCCGAATTGGAAAAGCCGGGAAGGGACCCGAGAGATGAAATGCCAAAACCGGTTCTAAAGAGCGATGTTCTGGATTTTGATGATTTGAAGGAAGGAATGGAATTAAGGGGAACGGTAAGAAATGTAATTGATTTTGGAGCATTTGTGGATATTGGTGTTCATCAGGACGGACTTGTTCATATATCGGAAATGAGTGAAAAATATATAAAACATCCATTGGATGTAGTATCAGTAGGGGATGTGGTAAAGGTAAGAGTCTTAAGTGTGGACAAGGACAGAAAGCGTATACAGTTGACTATGAAAATGTAAAAGAGCAGGAGGTGCCTGCAGGAAGATTTATTAATTCTAAGAGGAAAAGCCTAGTTTAGAAATTTCTAAACCAGGCTTTTGTAAATTCCAGAAATTGTAAAGCCTGGGGACTTAATACCTTGTTTTTATTCCAGGCAATTACAAGGGTTCTGTAAGTTTTTTCTTTTAACTTTATAATTTTATATTGATCTGAATGCTGTAACTTAAATAAGTTTTCCGGCATTAAGGAGATTCCTTTGTTTTTGGAAATCATATATCGTAATGCCTGATAATCAGCCGTTTCAAAGACCACGCCCGGTGTAAATCTCCCTTCCCGTCTGCAGTACTCATCTGTAAAATCCCTTAAATTAATGGACTTGTAATATGCCACATAAGGATAATCTGATAATGATTTAATGCTGACTTCATTATATTTGCACAGTGGGTTTTCCTTTGATACTACAAGAACAATTTCGTCATCCATCAGTTTTTCATAGTTAAAAGATTCCATATTGTCAAATAGCTGCATGAAAGTAAAATCGTAACTATTCTGTGTGTTAGTACTCATTTGATTGACGGATGAAACAAAAATATCTCTGGTTGAGGTGAGAAAATCTGCTGTCAACATTGAAATAAATCTGTTTCCTGCCTGTATATAAATAGAAATATTAGATTGAATGGGCATTTTAAAATGGCTGATTCCCTCATCAATGCTTGTGAGTGCACTGTTGATTTTGTTATAAAAATATTTTCCATCTGCATTTAAGGAGATTTTTTTGCCGTTTCGATCAAATAGTTTAACACCTAATTCCTGCTCTAATTTACTGATTGTCTTGCTGATCGATGGTTGAGGTACCAAATTTTTTTGGGCAACTTTAGAAAAATTTTCTAATTCTGCCGCATCCCGAAAATATCGTAATTGTAATAACTCCATAAAAACCTCCCAAAGCTGTTACTTATATCAATAATACTATAAGAAAAAGAATGATTCAATATGAATATAAGAATATAAAAAGTAAAATGAATGGTTTTTAATATACTTATATATCCTACAAGATATATAAATATAGCATGTTTGGTATTTCATTGAAAGTAAATTTTCGTATAAAATATTAAATATAATAAAGGCTGCGACAATATGGGCGAAATTTTTAACTAAGGAGGAAAAAGAAAATGAATAACAAGTTAAAATCTTTTATTGCAGTGATACTTAGTATTTGTATGGTATTGAGCGCAAATGGCTAT
>JAUUNJ010000439.1 GCA_030844625.1 Roseburia sp.
TGATTTTCTGTAGGAGTATCATTTTTTGAAGAAGTTACTTCTAACTTAATGTTATCAACCCCCTCAATACTCATTTTATATGTATATTTACAATTTCTTTCACTTCTGAAATCATCTGCTTTATTTTTCACGTAACCTAAGTGAACTGTATATTTTACCTCTGCACTTCGCTCTTTTTTCTCACCACCTTCCTGATAAGTTTCAAAATAAGACCCGGTTAGTTCTACATAAGTTGCATATTTATCTGCATATACATAATCTCCATTTGTAACTTTTCTATCTTCAGTTTCCGAGGTTTGAACGGGATTCTTTTCCTGCAATTCCCTATCCTGATAATCAGAAATGCCAGTTTTCTTCACTGCTTTTCTATTTTCCAACATATAAAACGTAAAAGAACCACCTTTATAGTTTCCTTCTTCATCAAGATCCGAATTATTAAAATTCACAAAATCAGTAGAAAAATAATCATTATCGGAAGAACCAACCGCATCCTGATTGCCATCTACGTAAGTTTTCTCTAATAAAAAAGAAGCTTTAGGCACATTAATCACACGCCATTTTTTAGGAGTAAATGCAATAGTTTTACCATTATTATTTTCAGACTTTACTTCAAATGTAATCCGTGAATCTAAACGAATCAATTTGACTACACCACTAGATGTTCGTCCATTTGTATTTATTACTATTTCACCTTCTTCACTACCTGTCACAGCTTCATTGGGGACAAAATATCCACTCATCAATAACTTACCTTGTGCCCGTTCTATTGTTTCTTTGTTCATTTTATAGGTGAACGATTTAAATTCATCAATAGAATTTATACTATTTATATTTCCATCTGTTACCAAAAGAGGATTATCTGTTGCATTAGCTATCGCATAAATACGTTTAGTTCCAGACGTTGTTTCCAAAGAAATAGAGCCACTTTCTTGTGAATCAAACGTCTGATGAAAGACTTCTCCTTCTCTCTCCCAAGCAAGAGATTCATTTTGCCTGAAAACAAAAATAAATAAGTCAGTCACTCCATTTTCAGCTTTTTCAGAAATAGCACTTCTTGTCTCAATTTTTGCAGACTCTTCTGGAATAAACTTTAATATCGCTGTAACAGGAACACCTTCTTCTACACGATTTTTTTTCGCTTCATCTTCTTCCAAACATGCTGTCATGAGAAAAAAGACACTCAAAATAAATGTTATATGTAAATTATATCGTCTCATATTATATCATATTAAATCAATTTCAGTTAATTAAAAGGAGGTATAGTTACTGTCTTTCCACCCCAAGGGACAACAGAATAAGTTAAATCAAAAGGCTGCTTATCTTCCACCTTTAAAGAACCTTCCACATAATAGTAATAACTTCTAAGAAAACCGTCTCCTTCCGGCATAAGATTTATCGTATATTGATTTATCTTATTAGTTCCCCCCATAGCTCCTTCCAATAGAATCGTTATGCCTTCATCTTTTTTTGCGTAAGTATAGAAAGGTATTTCTATTGTCTCTAAAGTAGTGCCATTTGAAAGGTAAGTGTAATTATCGTCAATATTAGGTTGAGCTTTATCCGACATCTTTGGATATTTATTTTTGTCCCAATAAGCAAGAAGACCTGAATATAGTCTTACATTTTTGATATCTATAGGCTTATTCAGAGTAAAAGAGTCGTATTTATCAAGACTAAGTTTTAAGAAAACTTTCGAAGCCAACTGAGTTAATGGGACTATTGCCTGACCATTATTTTTAATATTATTTTGGGCATCAACAAGTTGCCCTTTTGCATTAAATCTCATGGTACATTCACCGACTTTAATTAAATTTTTAGGATTGAATGTACAATATTGTTGCCCTTCTGTCTGAAATTGATGCCAGGTAAAACCATCTTCCCAATATGAATATTTATCCCATCGCTCTGCATTATCATTAGGTTTAGATATAGAAGATATTTTGCCTTCAGAGATAGCACCATCAACGAGTACACGCGGATCATTAGCTATAGCCAGAATTTTAAGATCTGTATTTATAGGAAGTACTATATCAGAAATTTTAAATGCACCAGTTGTAGAATTTACGTCATAAAAATATGAATAAATATGCTTATCCCATTCACCACTCTCTCCTTTGGCAAATATACCTATAACACAATTGTTCACATAGCGTTCATCAACCGTGGTATTTGAATAGTTTTCCGTAGATTCAATTTGACTCACGGCTTTCGATTCTATTCCACCCTGCATAACGAAATTAAGAGTAACTGCTCCGGTTTCATAAGAACGATCATCAATAGGAGACTCTTCGCTACAGGAAGAAATTGCAACAAAAAGCAAGCCTAATCCTAATATCTCTTTTATACTCATAATACAATTATTTTACCCGTTTATTATTTTTTTCAGTTCCCTCTATTGTTCCTAAATCAATGTTCTTGAGTGTCCAATCCTTCACAACAAAAGAGATATCACTGGAAGAAGCAGAAACTGTCACATATAATTGATATAATTTACCACCTTCCACAGTTTCAGTATAATTATCTTTTATCCCTGTCGGTGTCTTGATTGTATAAGTTCTTGAATAAGGAACACCATTTACTTCATAAGTAATCTCTAAAGATGTTTTAGCATCTGAAGTATTATCATACGCATAAATATGAGTCTTATTATATTCATTGTTTGTAATAGCATACGGATTCGAAAAATTTACTTTGCAATCTGCTTCACCTTCAATCTTTGCAGATTCTTTTACATTTAACAACTTCAATGAAGTTACTTTTGCTTCTACTTTTCTGTTTTTTGAGTCAACAACTTTAAAATCGGCCAATTCTATTGC
>JAUUNJ010000440.1 GCA_030844625.1 Roseburia sp.
GGATGGATGGGCTGAAAACAGCTATGAGGATTAAAGAAAAATATCCAAAACTTCCGGTTGTGCTGGTGACGGCATACATGAATTACGCACGAGTAATTGATATCGCATATTTGTATCAGCATTCATTCCGCAATATTCTCTCGGTACCACTTCATTTGGAACATATTCTAATGGAATATCATATAAATCGAATTGGTCACTGGTCAAATCAATATAGTGGCCATTGATTTTATTGAAGTAATGTGTTCCTCCACCATCAACTTTTAATTTGTAAATCGTGCCGTCAAATAGATCATAAACGAGTGATGCAGTTATTGCACATTGTCCGTATGTAGGGTCATTATCATAATCATAATCTTTTTGACAACTTGGGTAAGCCGTTTCTTTACACCAAACATTTAATAAAACATTAAATAGCTGATCAATTGTGCTTATGGTGGGATTATTTCCATCCTGCCTTTGGATATCTAATGTATGTTCTCTTCCATAGTATGAAATAAAACGTCCTGAGTTTGTTGTAAACATGTCAATACCTCCAAATTAGTAAACATAAAACTTCTTTTCAATCAATATTATTTTTCCCAATCCTATAATTTTAGTTATAAAAGCAAATTTTTTCCTAGATGCTATTAAAAGCTCCAAATCAGCTTTATTATCGATTCTAACATCACTTCTCCCAAGACGCCTACTGCTAATAGTAAGAAGCTTGTGAAGCCGATTACAGCTAGTAATCCTGTCTGAAGCCAGTCGCCATAAACAGCTATGAGAAGAATGCTAAAAATGATTACAAACAAGTATACTATTCCGTGTACAATCTCATATAGTGATACCAAAGTCTTAACAATCAGCCAAATAAAAACTAAAACCAATATAATTGGCAATACCAGTAATTTCTTTAACCCTTTAAGTATAATCATAGCTTTTCCTTCCCTTACGTCAATTTCTCTTCTGAAGAAGTCGATATGGAATTATTGATGAAAGCTCTGGCGAATCCGGAAATGCGGGCGTTGCTTAATTCGCTGGCTAAGACAATGAAGTAATGAAAAGTAGTGAGTCTATCTCCATCATGCCTATAGAAATTATTCAATAAAAGCGAGCAAAACATCAATACAATTGTATTGAATCAGCAATGAAATGGCATTATAATGAAGAAAAAAGGAGGTTTCTAAAATGGCAAGTACAATTCAGATCAGGGTAGACGATGACTTAAAAAATAAATCAGATCAGCTTTTTAAAGATCTTGGAACTGATACGACATCAGCAATAAGGATGTTTTTAACGCAGGCGGTTGCATATAATGGATTTCCATTTGAAATAAAACGAACTGTGCATAATCCTTATACATCTATGACAGAAGAAGAGATGCTTCAAAGACTGGAACAATCCAGAGAATCTTCAAAAAGGGGAAATTACCGAAATGCAGATGATGTGATTTCAGATATGAGAGGAAAATATGGATTATAAAGTAGTTGTAACAGCTGAAGCAGAAGAAGACTTGAACCAGTTTATACAGTATCTGCTTTTTGCCAAGAAAAATAAGCAGGCAGCCAAAAATGTGCTTGATGATTTTGAGGATACTATTAAAAAGTTGAAGTATGTAGCGAGTAGTTTGAATGTATGCGACAATCCACGTTTACAGAGCCTTGGATATCGTCGAATAAATTTTCAACAGCACAGATACTTTATGTTGTACAGAATAGAAAATGATGTTGTATATGTGGATGATATTTTCCATGAATTACAAGATTATGAAAACCGAATGATATAAATTGAATATTGGCAGTAAAAAGAGTATTTACCGTAAAACCGTAAATGCTCTTTTTTTGCACCTATTTGGAAAGAATAAATAATATAGCGTCTATAAGGAAGCGTTGGTTTTAATGGAAATGCATTATTGGAAAATCCTCTAATTTCAAAAATAAAAAGTAGTCGAAATTTCCATAGACAAATACACGCTCACGTTGTATATTATAAATATAAATCTAGTCAATTAAATATAGATATCATTTCCACCTCTAAGGGAATGGTAGTCATAGGATTGATGTAGTTAGTATCATTACATACTTCCCCAAATATTAGCTGTAGCTAAAAAGTTGCTAACAAGCTGTACTTATCTAAGGTTTATAGCTGATTACAGTAATTGACTGGATAAAAATTGTGGTCAAGTTGACCACAATACAGGAAAGAGAAGTATTGATGTGATCGGAGAACTTTGCGGAGACAGTGCAAAGCAGGTCCACTAATGAAAATATGCGAACCTTTAGAAATTGTAAAAAAATTAGCACCGTTTAAAGTGCTAATCTTCATAATGATATTTACATGAGTATATAATCAGATTTTGGATGTTATCCATATAGTAAATTAATCTATGCTCATCGGTAATGCGTCTGCTACATGCTTTTCGGTGCTTTAATGGTTCTGGCTTACCAATTCCGGTTAAAAGCCCATTGCGGTCAATATCCTTAATAAGCTCATTGATCCGCTTAACCATTTTTTTATCTTCCCTCTGCCATTCGGTGTTTTGCTCCCAAGCAGTAGGAGTAAATACTATATTCATTTATTCGTATGCCTCCAATTCTTCAATGGACTTAGTAACAAAACCACCTGCCTCAGCCTCTGCCATAGATTTATCAAGCATAGCAAGATACTCAGCGTTTCGCTTGGCTTTCATCATTTCGTTGTATTCAGCTTCGGAAAGCATAACAATATTTTCGTTCTTGGGTCTTGATATAATTAATGTTTCACCATTAAAAACCTTATCACATAAACTCTTGAAATTATCTCTAACATCCATGCTCTTTACTGCTAACA
>JAUUNJ010000008.1 GCA_030844625.1 Roseburia sp.
TGCCGTCTTGATATCTTGCCAATTTTAAAAACGTGAATGGACCAATAAGTACAGGTTTTGTCTGAATTCCTAAATCGTTTGCCTCCTCATACTCTTCAAAAGGTTTGTTGCCTGATAGTTTAATTTGTGTATTTTTTTCCAACTCTGGAACAATATAGTGGTAGTTTGTATTAAACCACTTCTTCATGGCAAGGGCAGAAACATCTCCTGCTTCTCCCTGATATCCTCTTGCCATTGCAAAATAGGTGTCAGTTTCATCCAGATTCAGTTTTTTATAACATTTTGGTATAGCATTGAGCAAAACTGCTGTATCAAGCATACCATCATAAAAGGAAAAATCATTAGATGAAATATAATAAATTCCAGCCTTTTTCTGAAATTCCCAATGTTCCCTTCTCAGTGCCTTTGCAACGCTCTGTAATTCCCTTTTACCAATTTCACCTCTGAAATACTTTTCTGAAGCGAACTTTAATTCTCTTAACTTTCCCACTCTTGGAAAACCTACCACTGCACTACGCATAATATTCCTCCTTGGATTTATTTCAATATGTTTTTTAATAAATATCAGTATATATCCCACTGTTTCTTTTGAAAAATACAAAAAAACAGCGGTTTGCCATAGTTTTAAGCTATTTCAATCCGCTGTTCTCACTTATTTATTATATTAATTTTTACGCTTCATTGATATCAATATGCCTTTTTAGTGCTTCCATGTAGGCTTTTCCGTATCTGCTAAGAGACATATTCTTTTGTGTAATCACTCCGATTCTCATATATTCGTCAACCATCAAAGGCTTTGCTATAATATTTTCTCCATTCAGTTCCTTACTGATAACACCTGAGCTCACTGTATACCCATTCAATCCGATTACTAAATTAAAGAGCGTTGCCCTGTCTCTCACTTTAATGTTACGGCTTCGATCCAGTGTGCTCAATATCTCTTCGGAAAAATAAAAGGCATTATACTCTCCCTGTTCGAAAGAAAGATAAGGATATTCCTCTAACTCTTCCAATGTCAATGTAGATTTATTTGCCAGTGGATGACTGGAAGAAATAAACACATGAGGCTTTGCCACAAACAATTCCTCAAATTTTAACTCATTCTGTTTAATCAGTTTCAATATTACTTCTTCATTTTTAGAAGAAGTATATAGTATTCCAATCTCACTTTTTAATCGGCTCACATCCTCAATGATTTCGTAAGTCTGGGTTTCCCTCAGTGTAAAATCATATTTATTCCCACCAAATTCACGAATCACATCCACAAATGCATTTACTGCAAAGGAATAATGCTGACAGGATACAGAAAATTTGGGACTTTGTTCTTTCTTATTTAAGAATTTTTCTTCCAGTAAACCAGCCTGCTCCAATACCTGTCTGGCATATGAGAGGAACACATCTCCCTCATTGGAAACTGTAACCCCTTTATTTGTTCTGTTAAATATTGTAATCTGCATTTCCCTTTCCAATTCCCGAATGGCATTGGTAAGGCTGGGCTGGGAAATAAACAGTCTTTTTGCCGCTTCTGTAATATTCCCCGTCTCTGCTACAATTACAATATATTTTAGCTGCTGCAATGTCATAATGAACTATCCTCCATATTCTGCTGATACCATAAAGCTTTATTTACATTCCGATATTTAAATATCTACATACAACGCTTTAATAATGTATTAGCCAACGCTCTCTTCCCTCTATATTTTCAGTGAATTAATCCCATAAATTTACTGTCTTAAATTTCTTTTATTTGCACTTTAACAAATTATCGTCTGGTTTTCAATCTTTCCATCCCAGACTCTCTATAAATTATATTAACTTTATTCAATTACTTGAAGATCTGTGGAAATATTCGGGAATGCGATACATAGAATAGGGTTAGATAAAATGTGATTACTAGATAAATGCTAGATAAAAACCTTGCCCACAGATTTGTGGGCAAGGTTGGATATGGACAATATGTGAACAAAATTTGGATTAATGTTTTGTAGTTAATTTAATACTTGTTTAAATGTTTATCAAATAACATGACACCCATTTTAATACCCCATTATATTATCCTGCTGCTTCATAAGATATTTTATTACTTAGTTCTAAAAAGGATAGGATTTTCCCATCTCTTTTTTTGTACAGGATACATAACTTCCAATTCCTGTATTTTTTAAATCCTTTTCACTATTTATCTTAGTTATATATCCATTATCGGATAAATAATATACTGTTTCATTCTTTGAATTTTTCGTTTTAATAATACACCATGTGTGAGATAATTTAGTAGACAATACATACCATGCATCTGTAAAATTCAAATCATCATTTAACATCCATTGAACATCTACAAAACTTTGGCATACTCCTTTCGCCTTTTGATTAATAAGTTTTTTATATGTTTTTTTCATAATTTTGTTAAACTTAATCGGACCCGTTGTATCATATGTAAAAGGTGCTAAGAATGTATCCCTTTTAGAATATGGTGTCAGACCAAATCCAAATATTTCTATATTACCATTGTGTAAGCTGTAAGTCATCATAGCATCACCGGCAAAAAATTTGTGAGGTTGTGCAAATAACAATCTTGATTCATCACTCAGCTCACTATAAGGTGTATCAATTGAACATCCATAATATTCTGAATATTTTATGTTAGGATCACTCTCATATCCTGCACTGTCAGATTTATAATCTTCTATCTCTTGTCTCCATTCGGCTATACTGATATCATATGATTTTTTTACATATTTTTTTGCTAACCTGTATCTTTCTCCCATGGAAGGTGTAACATAAACCTTCCAATTCTTTCCAATTTTTTCCAAGCTATAAAACTGGCATCCAACTTTCCATTTATTCTGCTCTGCAATCTTCTTACTTAAATTAGATAATATTTTTTTTGCTTTTGTTTCCGATTTTGCTTTAATCTTTATTATCATAAATTCTTTATTATTCAGAACTTTGACAACCTTTTTTGCTGATGCTAAAGTAGCTTTTTTTACCGTTAAATTTTTGTGCTTTGCAACTGTAACCTTACACTTATACTGCTTTCCACCATAAGTTCCAACAATTGTTGCTTTTCCTGCTTTAACTCCTTCTATTAATCCATATTTATCGACTGTTGCTACTTTCGTATTTGTGCTTTTCCATTTAATTGCTCCCCATTCCCAAACACCTGTTACCCCTATTCCTTCCGTATAACCAGCCGTAATCGTCATTTTTTTATCTGATATTGTTCTTGCCTGAACTAAATTTGTATTTAATGTTGCAAATATCAACATAAAAAAAGCGCAAAAACAACTTTTGTAAAAAATTTTTTTTAACATTCTGTCCCTGCCTTTCTAATTAAGTTATATTTTTATATTACTTCATCCATTTTTACTTTTCAATATTTTCGTAGAGCAAATTTTTGTATTTTAATAAGAACACCACACCCTCCATTCACTTTACTTCTGTCGCATTTGAAGGGAAAACGCGTGGTTTTACGATAATTAAGTTTCCCCCAATATTCCACTATATTTACAGTGTATCGTTCGGTTTGTTTCACTGCATCTCACTGATGCGGCATTCGCCGCATAAAAGAAACTCCGACAGCATCATCTTGGATGCAAGCATCCAGGCTGCTGCTGTCGGAGTTTCTTCCTCACGTGACTCATTGCTAACGCACAAAAAAAGTACCACCCCAAACAATTTAATGCTCGAAACGGTACCCGCGTGCGCCTCCAGGGGCTCGAACCCTGCACACCCTGATTAAGAGTCAGGTGCTCTACCAAATGAGCTAGAGGCGCTTAATTTATTTAATTAAATCGTTCTATATCGGAACGAATGCTATTATATAACAGTTTTTTCATATTTTCAAGTAATATTTTACAATTTTTTTACTTTTTTTCTTTTTTATAAATTGCAGACAATTTCGTCCCTTTTTTTACAATTATAATCGTTATTTTCCCCAATTTATTTTTATTTAATCAGAACCTTTTTCACTTTTTCTCTTATTTTCTATTGTTATTATTTTCATTTGTATTTATACTAGGAAAAGAACAATCTTTATAGGAATTTGATGCTATTTTGCATTATTATATATGCCGACCTTCGGGGGCAGAATGGAGAGTTTTATGGCAGATAAAAATAAATTTATGGCGAGCAGTAAATATTTTACCATATCTATTTATACAGTTCTTACTGTACTAGTTGTTTCATTAATTGTTAAGGCAGTTTTCTTTTGGGATTCCACTTCCAAGGTGATCAATAATCTTATTTCCACCTTGTCACCTTTTCTTATTGGTGTCTTGATTGCCTTTCTGATTAATCCGTTGGTTAACTGGATTCGAAATACGGTTTTAGTCAAATGGCTTCATATAAAGAATAGAGGTCTGAACAAATTGCTTGCTATCTTTATAGCTTATTTCATTGTTCTTACTATAACATCTTTAGGACTTATTTACATCATTCCTGAAATTATTAACAGCCTGAATCAATTATTAGATAAAATGCCTGTTTGGGCAAATGCCATTATGGATTTCATTAATGGATTAGCTGACAAATATCCTGAACTAAATTTTAAATATATTCAGGATATCATTAATAATGCGGATTCCACATTACAAAGCTTTTTGAGTGACATTATTAAGGGAATGACAACTACGATTGTATCCACTGGCGTCAGCATTATTAAATTTGTTTTCAACTTTATTGTTGCCATAATTGTTTCCTGTTATCTTCTTATTGATAAAAAGATGCAGGCGCGCAGCATTAAAAGAATGATCTATGCTTTCTTCAAGGAAGAGAGAGCAAATGAAATTTGTAGAAACATTCGTCGTGCCATTACTATTTTCAGTGATTTCTTCGATGGAAAAATGATTGATTCCCTTATTATGGGGATACTCTGTTTTGTCTGTATGATGATTATCAGCCTTTTTGGAATAGAGGGATTTGCAAACTGTGCCTTATTAGTGAGTATTATTGTAGGTATTACTAATATGATTCCTTACTTTGGTCCATTTTTGGGAGGTATACCAAGTGTTCTTCTGTTGTGTATTTACTCACCAAAAAGCGGTATTATATTTGCCATTCTAATTATTGTTCTGCAACAGTTGGACGGCAATGTAATCGGTCCAAAAATTTTAGGCGATTCAACAGGGCTACGTCCTCTTTGGATTATTTTTGCAATAACTCTTGGCGGATGGCTTGCCGGCGTTGCCGGAATGTTGTTAGGTGTTCCTTGCGTGGCTGTTATTTCCGGACTTCTTGAAGATTCCGTCAATGAACGTCTTGATGACAGAGGCATTGATCTGCCTGTCTTAAAAAATGAAAAAGTCAGAAAAAAAGAAAAACCGAAACGCTCCGGATTTTCTGACTTAAGGAAAAAGATAAAAAAATAATAATATATATATATTTGTTTTAGTATAAGAAAAAACAGATGCATAACCTTTCTTTCAAAGTTTAAACTTATCCGTTAAAACTGCAATTGAAAACTTTCCATCATCTGTTTTTTCTTTATTATATTAATTATCTTGAAGCTGTTAATTTATGGATTGGATTGCCCATTGACGAAAATTTGCTTTCATATTCTGTCATTACATTTCCCTTTACCATTTCAGAATCATTATGCAAGTCCCATGTATGGTTTACCAGATTCCATCCCGCTTCTGGAACCTGCTCCAGCGAAAACTGAAACAGCAGATCATTATCTGTTTTAAACTCCACAACTCCGTCTTTCTTCAAAACCATATCATATCTTTCAAAAAACTGTTTTGATGTAAGTCTTCTCTTTGCATGACGGTCCTTTGGCCATGGATCCGAAAAATTTAAATATATTCTGTCCACTTCACCTTTTTCAAAAACATCACATATATATTCAGCTTCCATTCTTATAAATCTAAGATTATTTATTTCCATATCCTGACATTTTTCAATTGCTCTAATAAGAACGCTGGAATATTTTTCTATTCCTACATAATTAATATCCGGATTTTCCCGGGCGAGCTGTGTTATAAATTTACCTTTCCCCATTCCGATTTCTATTCTTATAGGATGATCATTGCCGAACTCCTCATTCCATTTACCTTTATTATCCTGAGGTATATTAATTGTCAGGGGACTTTCCTGTATCGCCTCCCTTGATCCAGGCACATTTCTTAGTCTCATTGAACTCTCCTTTTTGTATCTGCATATAATTATTAAATACAACTATATTTTACTCGTTAAATTTTACTTTCTTGTGTTAATTTTTTCAAGTTTTTATTGCTTTTTTTCAAAAAAGTGCTAACATTAAGCAAGAAGTACCAAAGGGGGTACTAATGAGTACTCTTGCCTTAGCTTTATTTGTCCTCGGTAAGAATATCGGGGATTTTTCTTTATATTATTGGATCAAAAAATCCATAATATAATAGATATATACATTAAGGAGGTTGCATATGAGTCAGGATATCAATAGCATTATTGATCAGTTGGCAGAGATTGATTCTGCTTCAGCCAAAATTATGCAAGAAGCCGGAAAAGAAAAATCCAAATATGCAGAATATATTCATCAGCAAAAACAAAAATTTGATGAATCACTGCAGGAACAGGTGGATAAAGAAATTAAAGAATTTCAGGATTCCATGGACGCCCAAAGCAAAGAACAGATTGCACAGTACAGAACCACATGCGACAATGACATTGCAAAACTTGAGCAGGCATTCGATAAAAATGGAACAAAATGGGCTGATGAAATTTTCAACAATATTATAAAGGGGTGATTGAATGCTAAACGGGAAGCTTACAGCTTACAGTGGCATGACTACTAAGATACGTGCCATGAAAAAAAGATTGCTTTCACCTGCACAGTATGAAGAAATCACTCATATTACCACGGTATCAGATTTAATTAGTTATCTGCAGACCTTTCCATCTTATGCAGGCGTTCTTCTGAATATGGATGCTGCAACCGCACATCGCGGTGAGGTAGAAAGCAGAATGACTTTTTCCACATACAGTGATTTTTCTAAAATTTATCATTTTGCAGGAAATGCCCAGAAAAAATATTTGGAATTTTATTTCATGAAATATGAAATTGCATTTTTGAAGGCATGTATGCGTAATATAATGGACAGCCGTACAGAAACCAATCCAGTTTTAACGGATAAGCATTTTAAGCGCCATTCCAAAATTAACATTGACAAAATTCTAACATCTGTAACAATGGATGAATTTGTAGAAAATCTGGCAGGTTCTGTTTATGAAAAACCAATTAAAAAAGTCCATCAGTTAGAAAATCCAATACTGTTCGATTATGAAATGGTACTGGATCTTTCATTCTTTACTTATATATGGAATCATCAGCATTTATTTGTTCCTAAAGGTGAAAATAATTATTTTGAAAATGCTTTTGGTTCTCAGATAGATTTGCTGAATATTTTGTGGATATACCGCTGTAAAAATTACTATACATTATCCGATTCACAGATTTATTCATTTTTAATTCCGGTATACTACAATCTGGACCGTTCCAATATCAAAGATTTTGTCGAAGCGGAAAATAACCAGAAAATATTTGAATTAATAAGTAATTGCTATTATGGAAGAGTATATGGTTTCGACAGCACACAGCCTATGGAATCGCAATTCGGGGATATACTAAATACTATATACACGAAAGATTTTAAGGAATCTCCTTATTCATTGGCTGCCATTAATGCTTATTTCCATTTAAAAAATCTGGAGGTTGCAAAGGTTGTAACGGCAATGGAATGTATTCGTTATGGATACAAGCCGGAAATCATCTCTGGGTACATTGATCAAAAGAGAGGTGTTCTGTAATGATAGAAAAAATGAGCTTTGTAACATTAGCCGGTCCGAAAACAGAAATCGACCATCTTGTGAATCATTATTTGAGCAAGCATGACATTCATTTGGAAAATGCCCTTACGGAATTTAGTTCTTCAGAACAGTTCACAACATTCTCTGAAGAAAATCCTTTTAAGGCAAGTTTAAATAAAAGTCATGAGCTAATGTTACTTGTTAATAATCCTGAAAAAGCCACTATAGAAAAAATAGGCATCAACAAAGCTGAAAAATTTATTGATAAAATTGATGATGACTTAAGTGATATAAGAGATAAAATTGCTGAACTTGAAACAAAAAAACAGGATTTAGATCAGGATTACAATATTCTGGCACCATTTAAGACCTTAAATTATACTTTAAAGAAAATCCGTGACATGGAATTTTTTAAATACCGCTTCGGTAAAATTCCACGCCCATCATTTGATAAATTTGAGTCTTATCTGGATCCGGATTTAAACGAAATTTTTGTTACCTGTCTTATGGAATCTGAATATGTTTATGGTGTATTCTTTGCTCCAACCCAGTACTTTGAGGAAGTTGAGAAAGATTTTCACAATATTCACTTTGATGAGATTCAGATCCCAACAAAGTACAAAGGCTTTCCTAATGACGAATGTCTGGAAATAGCCAGAAAAAAAGCCGAATTGGACGAAGCCATCAAGGAACAGGAAGCGCAAATTAATTCCATCATTGAACGGAATAAAAATAAACTGGTCTCAGCAATCCGCAGAATTGAAACTGCTTACAGTAACTTTGATGTCCGTAAGCTGGCAGCAGTCACCAGAGATTCCGGTATTACTTTTCAGGTTTTATGCGGCTGGATGACAACCAGAGAAGCTGCAAAACTGAAAAGAGAGACCGATGATGATGTGGATGTTGTATGCATTGTAAGCGATGATGTAGACGACCACAAAACCAAGCCACCGACAAAACTTAAGAACTTCAGGTTGATACGGCCATTTGAAATGTTTGTAAGGATGTACGGACTTCCTGCATACAACGAATTGGACCCCACACTGTTTCTTACGATCACATACGCCTTTATTTTTGGTATTATGTTTGGTGATCTTGGACAGGGTCTGTGTCTGCTTATTGGTGGATTAGTTTTATATAAGGTTAAGAAAATGGATATTGCCGGAATTGTATGTGCGGCAGGCTTCTGTTCCTGCATATTTGGTGCACTGTTTGGAAGTTTCTTTGGATTCGAATTTGAATCGCTGGTTAGCCCGCTAAATTCCAAAGTCACATTGCCTTTCCTTGGTGAAATTAATATTGTTCTTGTCGCAGCATTCCTATTTGGAGCATTTGTAATTCTTTCTACAATGCTTCTGAATATAGCGAATGCAATCAAGCAAAAGAATTTAGGCAAGGCATTATTTGGTCCAAATGCAATTACAGGATTTATTTTTTACGCAAGTATAATCGGAGTCATCATACTTTATATGACGGGCAATCCGCTTCCTGGCACAATACTATTGATTATCATGTTTGTGGTACCACTGCTGCTTATTTTTCTTGAGGTTCCCCTTAAGAATCTCTTAGGAAAGAAGAAGCCTTTGATTGAAGAATCCACAGGGATTTTTGCTGCAACAGCATTTTTTGAATTGTTTGACTACCTTTTAACATATTTATCAAATGCTCTTTCTTTCCTGCGTATTGGTGTTTTTGCCATCAGTCATGCCGCAATGATGCAGGTTGTAATGACTCTGGCTGGTGCTGAAAACGGCGGCACACCCAATATTTTAGTTGTAATTATAGGTAATATAATTGTTCTGGCGATGGAAGGCCTGGTTGTTGGTATTCAGGTACTTCGTCTTGAATATTACGAAATTTTCGGCAGGTTCTATGAAGGTTCCGGCAGAGAATTTGTTCCATATAGAAAAAAGAAAAATTTTAAACATTAGGAGGAGATTATTATGTTTATCAATGTTTTATTTTTAGTAGCTTTAGTACTTACAATTGTACTTCCGGTAATCGGATATTTCGTAGGTGAGCAGAGCAAAGGACGTTTTAAGAGAACTGTTTTCACTAACTGTATTGCATTCTTTGGCGTGTTCCTCTTTGCTACTGTATTTCTTTTCACAAGCACAGCAAACGCTGCTATAGCTGATAACGCAACATTTGCCAGCGGATTAGGACTTCTTGCTGCCGGTCTCGCAATCGGTCTATCATGTATTGGTTCCGGTTATGCGGTTGCAAGCTCTGCCAGTGCAGCACTCGGTGCTTTAAGTGAAGATTCCAGTGTTTTTGGTAAGGCTCTTATTTTCGTAGCTCTTGCAGAAGGTATTGCTCTTTGGGGATTCATTGTTGCATTCCTTATTTTAACACACGTTGCATAAAACCACCTTTAACCATAAACATTAAAACATATAGGTAATCATTATGAAAATGTATTTAATCAGCGACAATGTAGATACACTTACCGGTATGCGTCTTGCCGGCGTGGAGGGTGTAGTTGTACACGGTCGTAAAGAAACAAAGCAGGCAGTTGAAAAAGTTCTTGAAGATAAACATTTAGGAATACTGCTGCTTACTGAAAAATTGAGTTTTGAAATTCCTGAACTTGTTGACGAAATAAAATTAAACAGGAAACATCCTTTACTGGTTGAAATTCCTGACAGACATGGTTCAGGCCGTCAGCAAAACTTCATTACGAACTATATTAATGAAGCAATAGGAATCAAACTTTAGAAAGGATTTCAGGCTATGACTATAGAAGAAAAAATGGAACATTTCAGGAGGCTGTCTCTTGAAAGCGCAAATAATCAAAGTGCAGAATCTCTAAGTAGTTATAAGCAATCCTTAGATGAAGAATTAGAAATTCATAAGGAGTCTGCTGCACAGCTTGCAGAAGAGTCAAAAAGAGCACGCTTAAATCAGGTGAGGGCTAATTCAAAAAAGGATTTAGCTTCCGCCCAGATGATGATAAAAAAGGATTTAACAAAAACACAGTCAGGTATTAAAGCCAAAGTTTTTGAGCTTGTAAGAGAGAAAATCATGGCTTACAGAAAGACGCCTGAATATGTTCAGTACCTTACCAATCAGATTAATGAATTAATAGGCGAATACAGTGATTTTGACATTACAATTTATATTGATTCTGAGGATTCAGCACTGCTGGAGAATTTAAAAAAAGCAACGGGTGGAAATATTGAAATTTATAATAAAGAATTTTTAGGTGGAACAAGAACTATTGTTCCTGAAAAAAATATTCTTGTTGACCATTCGTTTAAAACTCGTCTGGCAGATGAACAGGAACAATTTACAATTACATTTTAAGTAGGTGTCTAAATGCCACAGCATTTTTGAGAAATGACACCAACCATAGATATGCCGCCAAACGTACGTGAGGAGGCAATACCGATTATCTAAGGAGGCAGCGAATTGGAAAAGACAGGTAAAATATATGGAATTAACGGACCTGTTGTCTATATTAAAGGCAAAACGGATTTTAAAATGGGTGAAATGGTTTACGTTAGTTCTGAGAGGTTAGTTGGTGAAGTAATTGGACTGACTTCTGAAATGACAACAATTCAGGTATATGAGGAAACCAGCGGACTGAAACCGGGTGAACTTGTTTATGGTACTGACAGTGCCATCTTTGTTACTCTTGCCCCTGGTATTTTGAATAATATATTTGATGGTATTGAAAGACCGTTAAGTGAAATAGAAAAAGAATCCGGTGCATTTATTTCCAGAGGTGTTAATGTTAATTCTCTTGATATTAACAAAAAATGGAATGTACACATTACTGTTTCTGTTGGTGACTACATTTCAGGCGGAACAATCATTGCTGAAACTCAGGAAACAAGAGCCATAGTACATAAGTCAATGGTTCCTCCCAATGTTTCCGGTACCGTCCTTGATGTAGCTCTTGATGGTGAATACACAATTAATGAAACTATCGTGACAATCAAAAAGGACGATGGAACTACAATGGATCTTACACTTACACAGAGATGGCCAATTAGAGAACCCCGTCCGATTAATAAAAGATATGGAGCAACACAGCCTTTAGTTACCGGTCAGAGAATTATGGATACACTATTTCCTCTGGCAAAGGGCGGTACTGCGGCAATTCCGGGTGGTTTTGGAACCGGAAAAACAATGAACCAGCATCAGATTGCCAAGTGGGCGGATGCCGATATTATTATTTATATTGGCTGTGGCGAACGTGGTAACGAAATGACTCAGGTTCTGGAAGAGTTCTCAGAACTGATTGATCCAAAATCCGGAAATCCTCTTATGGACAGAACAACATTGATTGCCAATACAAGCAATATGCCTGTTGCTGCCCGTGAGGCAAGTATTTATACAGGTATTACTCTTGCTGAATATTACAGAGATATGGGTTATCATGTTGCCATTATGGCAGACTCCACATCAAGATGGGCAGAAGCCCTTCGTGAACTTTCAGGACGTCTGGAAGAAATGCCTGCCGAAGAAGGTTTCCCTGCATACCTTGCAAGCCGCCTTTCCGCTTTCTATGAGAGGGCGGGCTATATGGAGAACTTAAACGGAACAGAAGGCTCTATTTCCATTATTGGTGCTGTATCTCCACAGGGCGGCGATTTCTCCGAACCTGTAACACAGAATACAAAGCGTTTTGTCCGCTGTTTCTGGGGATTGGATAAATCATTGGCTTATGCAAGACATTTTCCTGCCATTCATTGGTTAACAAGTTACAGTGAATATGTGGATGAACTTGCCAACTGGTACAACACTAATGTAGGTCCTGATTTTATAACATGCAGAACACAGATATTATCAATTCTCAATCAGGAAAGTTCATTAATGGAAATTGTTAAGCTGATCGGAAGTGATGTTTTGCCTGATGACCAGAAATTAACACTTGAAATTGCAAGAGTGATTCGATTAGGTTTTCTCCAGCAGAATGCGTTCCATGATCAGGATACATGTGTTCCTCTTAAAAAACAGTTATTAATGATGAAAACCATTCTTTACTTAAATGAAAAAGCATCAAAACTAATTGCCATGGGAATGCCAATGTCAATATTAAAAGAAAAAGATATTTTTGAAAGAATAATTTCCATAAAGTATGATGTTCCAAATAATAAGTTGGGAATGTTCGACAACTATAAACTTGCGATTGATGATTTCTATACGGAAGTCATGGATGAAAATGCATAAGGAGGTGCCCTATGGCAATTGAATATTTAGGATTAAGCGAAATCAATGGACCATTGATTGCATTGGAAGGTGTGGAAAATGCAGCTTTCGATGAAATCGTAGAATTCTCAATTGACGACGGCGCCGAAAAGCGTCTTGGACGTATCATAGAAATTTACGAGGACAAAGCTATTATTCAGGTATTTGAAGGTTCCGAAGGGATGTCCCTTACAAATACCCACACAAAACTTACCGGACATCCAATGGAAATTTCATTGTCCCCTGATATTTTGGGACGTACTTTTAATGGTATTGGCAAACCCATCGATGGTCTTGCTCCTGTTTCCGGTGAAAAACGTGATGTTAACGGTCAGCCCCTGAATCCGGTAAGCCGTGAATATCCGAGAAACTATATCCGAACAGGTATTTCAGCAATTGACGGACTGACCACACTGATTCGTGGACAGAAACTTCCTATTTTCTCGGGAAACGGACTTCCACATGACCAGCTTGCTGCACAACTTGTAAATCAGTCTTCTCTGGGAGACAGCGACGAACAGTTTGCTATCGTATTCGCCGCAATGGGTGTAAAAAATGACGTTGCTGATTTTTTCAAAAAATCTTTTGAGGAATCAGGTGCTTTAGAACATACAGTAATGTTCCTTAACATGGCGAACGACCCTGTGGTAGAGCGACTGATTACACCAAAGGTTGCATTAACAGTGGCGGAGTACCTTGCCTATGAAAAAAATATGCATATTCTTGTAATTCTTACAGATATGACAACATATGCAGAGGCAATGAGAGAGGTTTCTTCTTCCAAAGGAGAAATTCCTTCCAGAAAAGGTTATCCGGGCTATCTTTACAGTGAACTGGCAACCATCTATGAACGTGCCGGCATTATAAAAGGTGCAAAAGGTTCTGTAACGCAGATTCCTATCCTTACAATGCCTAATGATGATATTACCCATCCTATTCCTGACCTTACCGGATATATCACAGAAGGTCAGATTACACTGGACCGTTCCTTAAACGGACAGGGAATTTACCCGCCAATTAACGTACTTCCTTCTCTTTCCCGTCTTATGAAAGATGGTATCGGTGAAGGTTTTACAAGAGACGATCATCAGGATGTGGCAAACCAGCTTTTCTCTGCTTATGCAAAAGTTGGTGATGCCCGTGCACTTGCATCTGTTATCGGTGAAGATGAGCTGTCCTCTACGGACAAAAAATATCTTGAATTCGGAAAAGCCTTTGAATCACAGTTTGTCGGTCAGGGACTTGGAGTAAACAGAAATATTATTGAAACACTTAATTTAGGATGGAAGTTATTACACATTCTTCCTAAGGAAGAGCTTGACCGAATTGATACCAAGATCCTTGAGAAATACTATGATGTACTGGAATGAAAACACGCACAAGCAAAGTGAGAATTTATCATTTCAGTGTATTTGAAAAAATATAAAGTTCGCAGCACCACAGACGCAAAGCGCTGATTTTCGAACTGATTAATTAGGAGGAGGCTGATATGAATTTAAATACAGTACCTACCAAAGGAAATTTAATGGCTGCCAAAAGTTCTCTGGCTCTTGCCCGTCAGGGATTTGAACTGATGGATAAAAAACGTAACATTCTGATCCGTGAAATTATGGATCTGAATGATAAAGCTAAAGACATTCAGGCAGAAATAGATGAGACTTTTACCAAAGCTTATTCTTCTTTAGAAAGGGCAAATATTGAACTGGGAATAAAGAATGTCGAAACTTTTGCTTTTAATGTTACTCCGGAAAATGATATTAGAATAAAGACCCGGAGTATTATGGGAACAGAAATTCCTCTTGTGAAACATAAAGAAGAAAAACGAAATCCTGTATATTCCTTTTATGGAACAACAGAATCCCTTGATAAGGCAAAGGCAAGTTTTGAAAAGGTGAAAGACCTTACAATAAAATTATCAATGATTGAAAACTCAGCTTATCGTCTCGCTTACAATATTAAGAAAACACAGAAACGTGCCAACGCATTAAAGAATATAACAATTCCAAGTTATGAAGATTTAGTAAAAACCATTGACAATGCTCTTGAGGAAAAAGAGCGTGAAGAATTTACAAGACTTAAAGTAATAAAATCCCGGGTGGGTTAAATCGTAAAATGAGCAAAATCTGAAAAATTAATTTCTTTCATGATTTTGCTCATTTTTATTATCTTTAATATATGATGTTGTAAAATTATTAAGTAATTTTATTGATTTTTCTATGATTTTTATGTAGAATAAGGATTAAATTGGTTTAAAATGACATTAATAAAATGTCATAAAGAGGTTATTATGAAAAAAATACTATCGTTTATATTAGCAGTTGTATTGACTGTCAGTTTACTTACAAATTTTATTCATACACATTCTGTTCCTGTTAATGCTGCCACCACATCAGACTGGCCAACAGCTCCAAAAGTTAATGCAAAGTCTGCTATTCTTATGGAAGCTTCCACAGGAACCATACTTTATGATAAAAAGTGCCATAAAAAAATGTACCCTGCCAGTATCACAAAAATTATGACAGCACTTCTCACCATAGAGAACTGCAAAATTGACGAGGAAGTTGTTTTTTCAGAAAATGCAGTGAACAGTCTTCAATATGATGATGCAAACTTTGGCTGTCAGGTGGGTGAAAAAATGTCTGTTAAAGATTGTCTTTATACATTAATGCTTGCTTCCGCAAATGAAGTTGCTACTGCATTAGCTGAACATATTGCAGGAAGTGTGGACAAGTTTGCTGAAATGATGAACACCCGTGCCAAAGAAGCAGGTGCCACAAATACCCATTTTGTCAATGCAAATGGACTTCATAATACAAATCACTATGTTACGGCTTATGATATGGCGATGATTACAAAAGCAGCATCCCAGTATTCGCTTTTTAATGACATTGTAAATACTACAACTTATACCGTTCCTAAAAACAATAAAAGAAAAGATTCCGCTCCAGCCAATCAGAGACATAAAATGGTATGGCCTACAAGTCCTTACTATTATGCTGATGCCATTGGTGGAAAAACCGGATACACAGACCAGTCCGGTACTACTCTGGTTACATATGCTAAAAGAAATGGTATGACTTTAATTGTTGTTGTACTTCACTCTAATGGTTCAGGAGCTTATACCGATACAAAAGCACTTTTTGATTATGGTTTTGATAATTTTAATCTTGTTAATGTATCACAAAATGACAGCCGTTTTTCAGAAGGAGATTCTCCTTCTGTTCAGTCACCATTTAGCAACAGTACGGATTTAATTTACATTGATAAAGAATCTAATGTAGTTATCCCAAAAAGTACTGACTTTTCAAAATTGACATCACAGGTAGAATTTAATGAGTCTGATGATTCCTTTGCCACAATTACATATAAGCTGGGTGACAGAGCATTAGGTACTGCAAATTTGAAATACGAAAGTAATACTTCTTCAAAAAATACCGAAGAAAGTTTACCAAATACAACAACATCTCAGGAAGAACAGACAACAAAGATTTCTAATGAGAACTCTGACAAAAATTCTAATGAACAGAAGACTTCCAATAAAATCAAAAATTTTAAATTACCAAAAATTCTAATTCCTATTACTGTAATTATTTTCGTTATAGTTATTACTATTGTTGTAATGGTAATGCATCAACGACGGATAAATAGAATTAGAGCAATGAAACGACAACGTAAACGTTAATAATAAAGTAATAAATTCATAGAGGAGGTATTTGTATGAATTGGGTAGCACCTATTAAGGACAAAAAAACTTTGGATCTTTTTGGTCAGACATTAAAGGAAGTCGATTATAAATATTACATTATGTTTGAACTTGGTGTAGGAACGGGTCTTCAACTGCAGGATATCCTTGCATTTAAAAATAAGGATGTAACAGATAAAAAGGAAATTACTGTTTCCATTGGAACAAAAAATATAAAAAATACATTTATTATTCCTGAAGATCTTCAGAAAATTATTAAAGATTATACAAAAGGAAAAGACCCTGAAGCTTATCTTATTTTGGGTCACAGTACAGCCAATAAACCTGTATCAAGAGAACAGGCCTACAGAGTCCTTCGCGCAGCCGGTCATAAAATTGGATTAAATTCCATTGGCGCACAGACAATGCGTAAAACCTATGCATGGAATTACTATAAAGAAACAGGAGATATTTATTATCTTCAGAACCTGTTTAATCATGCTTCACCTTCCATTACTTACCGATTTATTGGTGAAAAGCCAAACATTGAAGTATTTTTAAAGAAAATGACTCCTCAGGAAAATGAAAGAAGCAGATATCTTTTATACTTAAATGGCAATGGAAAGAAACGTCTGAACAATATTATTGATGCTCTTACTGAAATCAGAGACAATTTAGACAGTCCTGCAAATAATGATGCATTCTATGGCAAAGTTGACTGTCTCTTAGAGGAACTTGATTCACTTATGGAAAATTATAAGAATACAAAATAATAAGATATATAAAAAAGAGCTGCTAATCTTTCCAGATTTGCAGCTCTTTTTTAATCATCATCTTCTTCTGTATCTTCACTGTCATCAATATCATTTACTTCATCCCATATTTCATCCACGATGATTTCTTTATCAAGAGACCTCTGTCTTCTCTCCCGTCTCTTTTCTCTTATTGATTCCTGTTTTTCAAATATACTGTTTGCTCCCTCTTCATCGGTAGATTTCATAATTTTAATAGCAAAAAAACTATCTTCTTCCATTTTCTTTATTCTGATTTTTCCCCTTACATATCCATGCTCAGGGCATCTTCCCAGACAAAAATATGTCTTACCACTATCGGAAAACCAGTCAATTATTATATCCATAGGCTTATCACATTGATTACATTTCATTTCACGGATATCATCATCCTCAAACATTTCCTCCTTGGAAAGAAGCTCTCTTGTAACCAGCTTAGTATATTGGTCAAATCTTACAAATATTTCCTCTTCCTTTATTCTTGGCGGATAAAATGTATCTATGGATAAGCGTCCTTTATATTTTTCAAAATCCATTGTCTGCATTACTCTTGCTGTATAATATGCATCACTCAATGCTCTGTGAAACTCTCCGTCCTCTGAAATTTCCAAATATTCAACTGCACTGGTAAGTGTTCTTTTCATGTGGCCATCATCATATCTTAAACTAAACATTTTCTGTAAATCTACATAATATAATGGAAAATCTAAAATTCTTTCCATACGGTAATGTTTCATATTTTTCTGCAGTTCTGTAAGATCCATGGAACCCCATGTACAGAATATAAAATCATCACCACACCATTCAAGAAATTCTGTAATAGCTGTTTTAAAATCTTTTCCATGATTTAATTCTTCATTTGTAAAATGAGTAATTTCCTGAATCTTATAGTGAAGTTTTTTGAAAACTTTTGGATGAATTACCTGTTGGTAAGAGTCCAGAATTTCCCGATTTTCATTTACTCTCACCGCACCTATTTCAATGATTTCAAAAGTTAAGTCTTTATGATGATTGGTTTTTCCGTATGGATTCTGATTCCACTCTAAATCCATTACTATATAATCCATCATTCATCTCCATATTCAATTTTTCTGATCCGGTGTTATACACCATCGCTACTTATAATACCATTTAACCCTGTTTTTTACAAGGGAAAGCATGTTGTATGAACCAAAAATTAACATAAGAAACGCCGAAAACCTTGTAAGACCAACGTTTTCGGCGGAATTTTTGGCGTCGCTAAGAGGATTTGAACCTCCGGCCTACCGCTTAGGAGGCGGTCGCTCTATCCAGCTGAGCTATAGCGACATTTTTAAATCTATTTAATTTTACTTATAAACTATATTTTTGTCAATTGACCTTTTATATATTAGGCTTCTATTTTTTCAAGACCACCCATATAAGGTCTGAGTACTTCCGGAATTACAATACTTCCATCCTCCTGCTGATAATTTTCAAGTATGGCAGCCGTAGTTCTACCTGCTGCAACACCACTGCCATTTAATGTATGAACAAATTCAGCTTTGTCTGATGCGTTATCTTTAAACTTAATATTAGCACGCCTTGACTGGAATGTTTCAAAATTACTACAACTTGAAATTTCAACATATCTGCCATAACTTGGCATCCAAACCTCAATATCATACTTCATCGCTGCTGTAAATCCCAAATCTCCAATACAAATCTTAACAACTCTGTATGGAAGTCCAAGCATCTGAAGAACTTCTTCTGCATCATTTGTAAGTTTCTCCAATTCATCATAAGATGTTTCCGGTTTACAGAATTTCACTAATTCAACCTTATTAAACTGATGCTGTCTGATAAGACCTCTCGTATCTCTTCCCGCAGAACCTGCCTCTGCTCTGAAACATGCTGTATATGCACAGTGTTTTATTGGAAGCTGTGAACCATCAAGAATCTGATTTCTATACATATTTGTCACCGGAACTTCGGCTGTAGGAACCAAAAAATATTCCTTTCCATCTCCCTGTACCTTATAGGCATCTTCCTCAAACTTAGGTAACTGACCTGTTCCAGTCATGCTCTCACGGCTAACCATAAATGGTGGAAATACTTCTGTATATCCATGTTTTGCAGTATGAGTATCAAGGAAAAAGTTTATAATCGCTCTTTCAAGCCTTGCTCCCAAGTCTCTGTAAACTGTGAATCTTGAACCGCTAATCTTGGCAGCCGTTTCCGGATCCAATATCCCCAAATCTGCACCTAAATCCCAATGGGCTTTTGGCTCAAAATTAAATTTGGTAGGTTCTCCAAACTTTCTGATTTCAACATTATCTTCATCTGTCATTCCCCCAGGAACTGTTGGATGTGGAATATTAGGAAGAGTAAGCATATAATTATTTAAATCTTCCTCCGCCTTACTCAAATCCACATTCAGGGCCTTTACTTTTTCGGAAATTTCTTTCATTTCCTTCATAATAGGAGCAACATCCTTACCTTCCTTCTTATACTGAGGAATTAATTTGGATGTAGCATTCTGCTCAGCCTTTAAAGCTTCAACCTTTCCTAATAAACTTCTTCTCTTTTCATCTAATTCCTTAAAAAGGCTCAAATCAAATTCTTCATTTCTTGTTGAAAGTGCTTTTTCCACTTCCTCAAAATTATTTCTTAATAATTTAATGTCTAACATTTTTTCTTCCCTTTATCTAATAATATAATTTAGTTTAGTGATTTTACACGGTATTACGATTATACCCCTAACCCTTTATTTTTGCAAGGATTGTGGCAAACATTATCTTAATATGATATAATATATAAAATAAATATCAGCTTAGGATAAAAAGGGGTGATACATATGAAACTGGATTTAATTAACGAAAGACGGAATAACAAAATATTTACTGATGGTGAATATGCCTATAAAATTTTCAAAAAAGGATATTCCAAGAATGATGTCTTCATGGAAGCTTTTGTCACATCAATTATTGAAAGTATGGGATTAAAAGTTCCATCACTTCAGGAAGTCTGTCTTATGGATGGTCAATGGACTTTTAAATATCCATTAATTAAAGGTCAGTCTCTTTATGACATGATGCAGTCAGATCCGGACAATATTGATAAGTATATGGATCAGCTTATATCAATTCAAACAAGCATCCATACTAGAAAATGTCCAACGATTCCTGTCCAGAAGCAGAAACTAACAGATTATATTAATATATCCAATCTTGATAAATCATTAAAGATTGATCTTTTAGATATGCTTAACAGTTCACCAAAACATAAAAAACTTTGCCATGGTAATTTTACACCACACAATGTAATTCTTTGTGACGGTATTCCTTATATAACAGATTGGAATCATGCTTGCCAAGGCAATGCCAGCGCTGATGTGGCACGTACATATCTGTGGATGAAAATTAACATGCCTGACTATTCAGAAATTTATCTTGATAAATTTTGTAAACTTACCGGCACAAGTTCCCGTTATGTAAACAACTGGATACCAATTGTTGCCGCTGCAAGACTTGCAAAAAATAATCCTGAAGAAATAAAAATTTTAAATAGTCTAATTTCTGTTGTTGAATACTAATTTTTAAATATAAAAACAAAATTTCAAAATTTTTACTTTAACACATATAACAAAAACCCGGATAATAAATTTCAAACATTTATTATCCGGGTTTTTGTTATAAATTATGAATTCATTGCTTTGTCCAGTGCTTCTTTTTCTTCTTCACCTAAAGTAGCATATGCCTCACCCTTAATAATTTCCTTTATGTAGGTATAACTGCTGTCTCTTCCATGCATTGTATTTAATATAAATCCTGTATTTGTATCATCAAGAAGACAGAGTGCAAAACTTAAATTACCTCCCATCTCTTTAAAAGCATCATATTTTACAATTCCAAGTCTATGAAAAGTGGAAGTAATATTGTGAAGAGCTTCCTCCATTCTAAGTTGTGTTTTCTGATGGGAGATTTCAAGTCTATCCATCTGTTGAAAATTTTCTTCCAATGCATCAGCAAGATTTTCAGCATTCTTACCTTTCATAAATTTTTCATATCTTTTCATTAATCTTGATATTTTCTTATTCTGCTTAATATGAAGAATAAGAAATACAAGAAACATTACTGCAATTACTCCAACATATATTAAATCTTTCATTTTTAATCTCCTTACATTGTATATAGTTTATATCAAATTATTTATTTTGTATACTCTCAAATAATTCCAATATTCTTTCCAGTTCCTCTTTAGAATAGTATTCTATTTCTATTTTACCCTTTCCGCCTTTTTTATGATTAATTAAAACTTTTGTTCCCATAATTTCTTTTAAATTATCAGAAAGTTTACTATAAACCGCATCTTCACTGGATGGTATTGGGAGTTTTGCCTGTTTTGGATTGGATATGGACTTAACCAGCTTCTCCGTATCTCTTACACTAAGTCCCTTATCCACAACCGTCTTTGCTGCTTCAATTTGTAATTCTTCATGTTCCAAAGAAAGAAGAGCTCTGGCATGACCCATAGATATTTCTTCATTTACAAGCATTTCCTGAACCGGCTCTGAAAGATTCAAAAGCCGCATTGCATTAGTAATTGCAGTTCTGGATTTAGAAACTCTTTTGGCAAGTTCTTCCTGTTTTAAATTATACTCATCAATAAGACTTTTATATGCCAGGGCTTCTTCAATTGGATTTAAGTCCTTTCTCTGAATATTCTCAATTAATGCAATTTCCATAACTTCCTGCGGTGTATATTCTTTGATTACTACAGGAACTTCTTTTAACTTAGCGATTTTTGCTGCTCTCCATCTTCGTTCACCTGCAATAATTTCATAATAATCATCCTTTTTTTGAACAACAATGGGCTGAATCAATCCATACTGTTTAATCGAATCAGCCAGTTCTTCCAAAGCTTCCTTATCAAACTTCTTTCTAGGCTGATCTCTGTTAGGCTCAATATCTGAAAGTTTCAAAATAGTATCGGCAGGAACTTCAACCTCCTTAACTACCTCTTTTACTACTTCCTTTACAACCTCTTTCACTTCCGGTCTGCCTTTTGTTTTTTGTGTTGTATTTGTGGTTGTATCTGGAATAAGAGAATCAATTCCTCTTCCCAGACCTTTTTTCTTTGCTGCCATATTCCCTCCGCTATATTTATATATAGTTTACATAATATTTTTTATGTTATCTTTTATTACCTATGACTTCTTTTGCAAGATTAGCATAAGCAATGGAACCCGCTGATTTACCATCATACATATGTATCGGTAAACCATAACTTGGGGCTTCTGCTAACCTTACGTTTCTTGGAATTACTGTATTGTAAATATTTATATGAACATTTGATTTTACATTATCCACAACTTCTGATGAAAGATTTGTTCTCGAATCATACATAGTAAATACAATTCCATCTATTTCTAATTTATCATTTAATCTTTCTTGTATTAAATTAATTGTATGTATTAATTGTGATAAACCTTCTAATGCATAATATTCACATTGAATTGGAACAATTACCGAATCAGCAGCCACCATGGCATTCACTGTTAAAACATTTAAGGATGGTGGACAATCAATTATTATATAATCATACAAATCTTTAACTTGATCCAATTCTTTCTTTAAAATAAATTCTCTGTCTTCAACACCTATTAAATCAATTTCTGCACCCGACAAATTAACATTTGATGGTAAAACATTTAAGTTCTCTACAACACTTTGTGTTAAACATTCTGATAATATACATTCATCTAAAAATAATTCATATACTGTGTTTTCAAGATTCTGTTTTATTATTCCGACGCCGCTTGTTGCATTTCCCTGTGGGTCAATGTCTACTAATAATACTTTTTTTCCTTCATTTGCAAGGCATGAAGAAAGATTAATAGATGTAGTTGTTTTTCCCACGCCTCCCTTTTGGTTGGCTATAGCTATAATTCTACCCATATATTATTCCTTCCTTATTTTCCATACATATTAAGGGTTTCCCCGTCTGTTTATTCTATCACAACTATTTTCACTTTTCCATATATATTCCAAATAATCCTTATTTTTGTAATGTTTCTCGTGATAGATTTCATATGATTATTATTAATTA
>JAUUNJ010000441.1 GCA_030844625.1 Roseburia sp.
GCGTAGTGTCGCAGATTCTGTGGTGCTTTCTTAGGGCTTGAAGGGCAGATATAAGCGTCCTCTCGCAAGTCGTGATTTTATAGGTTTATGAAAAGAAAAACGGTACAGACGAAATATGATGTTCCTGCTCGCCGGACATTCCGATAAGCCTCTGAAGAGTCTTATCTCCATGGCTCACAAAGGAAATCATATTTGTCTGCACCGTTTTTCTTTCATTTACGTTACGAATGACTTGTGAGAGGACGCTTATACATGCCCGATTTACGCTATGAATTGCACCACAGAATCTGCAATTTACGTTATGGGACTCACGGTTGTGGAAGAACCGCTGCCAGCTACTCTTCTTTTTCACGCAGCTGTTTGTATATGGTCTCTGCGTCAGTATTAATTTTTCGTTGTTCTTTCCAACCTGAATCAATCAATCTATTTTTTGTAATATTATTCATACACAATAAATTCTTTTTTTCTCCGAACTCCTCACCTATTGTTTTAACTTATTGTACTATATTATTAGTCATACAAAATTCAGGTTCCAGTATCGGAACTGCACAAAAGCTACACTTGTTTGTACAACCTCGACTAATATAAGCAAAATAATTATCCCCTGCCGGATACTTATATACTATATCATCCAAAATGGAATAGTCTAACGGAAGTATATCAATATTTACAGAATCACCTAACCCCAAAATGCTTGAATCAGTTAATCTCTGGCGAAATAAGTTTTTCATAACTCTTTATTGTTTTTACAGTCTGATTATAATAAAACGTAAACAATGATGTTATATATACCCTATCATAATGCTTTCCATAAAATTCCGCTGAATCCATAACCCCCTTGTAAAAAGTCACTTCATCCCCACGCCCTTTATGGTATGTACTTATCTTCATCAATCCCATTGGCGGATATTTGTTTTTATAATTAGGTTCTACTAGTAAAATCCTCATTATCATGTCTCCAATTTTTATCATTTTTGTATATCACAATATTCTAAGGATGTAACATTTTTCTCATTTCATTCTTTCTCAAATATCCTCAACCTCTTAACAATCTCCTCCGGTTCCGGCAACATTGCTTTCATCTCTTCTGGTAGTGTATTTCGTAACTGATATGTAGCCACCCCAATCGGTGCATTTATTTGCTTCAAGGCATATTCTACATACATTTTATCCTTGCTCTTACAAATAATAATACCAATAGATGGATTCTCGTCAGGCAATTTAACTTGTTCATCCAATGCCGTCAAATACATCTGCATCTTTCCAGCATATTCTGCTTCAAATTCACCTATTTTTAACTCTATGGCTATCAGACTTCTCAACCTTCTATGAAAAAGCAATAGATCAATATATAAATCCCTGCTTCCTATCATCAAATGGTATTGATTTCCAATAAATGTAAAATCACCACCCATTTCTATCAAAAATGACCTAATATTGTTTACTAACTGCATTTCCAGCTCGTGTTCTGAATATTCCGGTGAGAGTTCCGCAAAATCAAAGGTATATTCGTCCTTTACTGCTAATTTTGCCTGTACTCTTCTCTCTTCGGTTAATGTTAAATCAAAATTGGTCTGATTCAACAAATATTTTTCATATGTTTGTGCTTCAATAAAATTAGTCAATACACGCTTTGTCCAACCATATCGCTTTGTCATCTGAATATAAAATTCTCTTTGTAAATCATCTTTGCATTTCTCCATGATAATTATATTATTGCTCCAGCTAATTTCTCGCACCAATGGTGCGAGTTTTTCAGAATCACGATAAGTCAAGTAAAAATTACGCATTCTCCACAGATTAGCGGCTGAATAACCTTTTGCTCCCGGAAATTCTTTCTGTAATTCTTTTGACAATACTTGTACAATAGATTTTCCCCATCCATTTTGTTCTTGTTGTTTATAAATCTCTTCTCCAATTTCCCAATATAAATTAATAGTCTCCGCATTTATCATTTTCAAAACATGATATTGCTTTTTATTTATCAATAGCTTTAAGTCATTGACCAACGGCTCATATCCCACAATTTCACTTTTTTCCATATCCATCTCCATTTCTCGCACCAATGGTGCGAGATTTATTAACCACATTATTTCTAAAAAACCATCTTTTTTTTATTGCTTTTTGGATTGTTTTCATTGAATTACCTCCGAAAAATATGCGTATGCCTTTTCTCTTTCCTCCAGCTTCGATTTTCCTCCATTGATAATGCGTGTAATTACCTCCACACTCGCATTTTCATCACATTTCTTATTTAAATCATACCTATCATCATTCGCTGTCCTCGGTTTCCCAATGCTCCAGTAAAACCCTGCGGATTCCCAATAATAGTTTTGCCCTACATAAAGCGCTCCATCCGTGATAATGCGCTCATCTCCCATATAATCACTGAACGCCTGATAATTTGCTCTTCCGGTAATATGTATTGCCCCTGCTCCACTGAATAAAGGGCCATCTCCCTTCTCGGTATTGCCAAGATTCTTTGCTCTATTATTATTTTCATATTCTCCCGTGAAATAAGTAATCGGATCGGGCGGGTTATATTGCTCCACCCTGCCATATCCTCTTTGCGACTCAACAGCGCATTGTGCCAAAAAATGTGCAATACGGTTGGGCGTGTTTATCTCATACTTCCACAGTATCCGGTTCAGTTCATCCACATCCTCCTGCGTAATCCCCCTCGTTCCGTCTGCGTATTCGGGCATTGAGGTCGTCAGGTCGTACGAGACCATATCCCGGAACTTAGATCAAATACTTATTTTAAACTATTTTTCCTTTATAAACATTACTACATTCCA
>JAUUNJ010000442.1 GCA_030844625.1 Roseburia sp.
AATTATACCAAATTTATCCATTTTGACATAGTATTTATGTCTACTTTGCAAATTAATGTAATTTTCTTTTAACATTTTTAATTATTAAGTAAGAAAAAAGCACTTTGCATGATTATGTTTATCATGAACAAAGCACTTTTTCTCTCGTCTTACACGCTTCATTTATTTTTCAGGAGAAAAAACCTTTTCCACCACTCTCTGTGCTGCGTGTCCGTCATCCACGCAGCAGAATCTGCTATAAAATTCTTCATACCGTTCTTCATACTTTTCTTGGATTTCTTCTATATTCTTTATTGCCTCTACCACTTCATCATTTGTGAGAAGCAATGGTCCGGGTAGATCCTTTTCCATATCCAGATAAAATCCTCTCAACACATCCCTGTATTTTTCCAGATCATAAGTAAAATACAATACCGGTCTCTTAAGATTTGCATAATCGAAAAATACTGAAGAATAGTCTGTAATGAGCAGATCGGAAATTAAATATAAATCTGTTATGTCATCATAACTGCTGCCATCTACCGTAAAATCCCCATATTTAGACAAGTCTAACTGGTCCACAATAAAGTAATGAAGTCGAAGCAGCAATACATACTCATCTCCAAATTCTTTTTGTAACCTGTTTACATCAAGGTCCAGATCAAAACCATACTGACCCTGCTCATAAAAATTATCATCCCTCCATGTAGGGGCATAAAGAATAACTTTTTTATGCTCCGGTATTCCCAGTTTCTTCTTTATTTTTGCAGCACGCTGGTCTCTATCAGGAGCATACAGCGGATCATTTGCCGGATATCCGTATTCAAGAATCTTCTCCTTTTCAAACAGGAAACAACTCTGGAATTTTTCTGTGGAAAACGGATTGTCCGATAAAAGATAATCCCATTCCCTTGTCTGTCTGTAAACAATATCCTTATATCGCGGATTGGCTGAATGTACATCATCCATATCAAACACCAGTCTCTTTAACGGCGTTCCATGCCAGGTTGAAAGCATAATGGTTTCTTCCCTTCTCGGAATACTTAAAGGCTGACGCATATTGTTTACCCAATATTTACTCCGGTTCATATAATAGTAATACCTAAGACCAAAACGTTTACATTTCTTATATCCCTTGCCCGGAATTTTAACGCCCTTTCTGTCTACTACCCATATATATTTATATTTATTTCCGTAGTTTTCCTGAAGATATTTATAAATATATTTTGGCTGGCCGGAACAGTTTCTTCCCATAAAACTTTCGAAAATAATCCAGTTTTCCTTAAGTTTCATTTTATTAAACACATACAACGTAATTGTTTTATAAGTAACTCTTCTGTTCTGGAACATCTTCTTAATTTTTCTGTTAAAAAGAACACGCAAAGATTTTTTCTGCATTTTTTCAAAGTCACCTTCCATAAATGCATACACCATTTTTTTCTCTGCATGGGTAAAATCATTTCCTCTTAATGCTTTCTTATCAATATCCCTAATCAGTTCAGCAATTCCATTGAAATATTCGCCTTTCCATCTTTCATCATCGGACCAGCGGATTTTTTTAATATATTCCTTAACAATAAATTTTGCTAAAATAACATTTAAGTGATTCCTGAGTTCCTTGTTATCTCCTGCCATCTTAATAGAATTTTTATACGCCACAAAATAATCCGGCATTGTTTCTTCCTTGGTAAACTGTGAAATTGCAGGATTGTTCTGCTTATCATTATGATGCCTTTTTACGTAAAGTGCATTCTCATTGCATTTAATATTCTTTGCATACTTAAAAATTGCCGTGACTACCAATGGGTCCGAATAAAAATTCTGTTTTTCATTAAACTTAATATTGTTGTCCGTAAACAATGACTTTTTATACAGGGCACCCAGTACCGTTAACTTTTCCAGTTTTCTATATCTCTCATATCTGTACTGGAACGGATCATTAAAATCAAACTGGAGCAAAAACTCATTTTCTTCCTTTTCCTCGTCATCTCCCTGTGCCTCATTGAATGCCTGTTTTTGAAACCATGTATGTTTCATCAATCCATATGCCATATCAGAATCTTTATCCATTACATCAAGAAGCTGCTGAATTGACTCTCCGCAGAGATAATCATCATTATCAAGGAAATAAATATACTCTCCCCGGGCTTTCTCCATACCAAAATTTCTTGCTGCAGACACTCCTGACTTATCTTTAAGTTCATAAACCTTCAGATTAATCTTATCTCTGAACTCTTCCACAAGTCCGCTAATATCATCCTCTGTATGATCCACCACGAGCACCGTTTCATAATCTTTAAACTGCTGCTCTGATATACTTTCCAGACAGTCCCTTAAATATAAAACATCTTTCTTATGAGTTACTATAATGCTGACCATTATTTATCTCCCTTAGCATTCATATCCTTTTTGTTTAAATCCGTCTTAATCTGTGTTGTGGAAATGCCCTCGGTTCTTGGCAGATATACTACTTCACAGTAATCCTTTAGGAAATCAAATTTTCCTTCCCAGTCACTTCCCATCACAAAAGTATCAATCTTATAATCCTGTACATCCGTAATTTTCTGATCCCAGTTTTCTTCCGGAACAACTAAATCTACATAACGGATAGACTCCAGAACCTGTTTTCTTTCCTCATAAGTAAAATAGCATTTCTTCTGCTTGGAATTCCAGTTAAACTCATCTGTGGAAAGCACAACCACCAGATAATCTCCTAACTCTTTCGCTCTTCGAAGCAAATTAATATGTCCGTAATGAAGCATATCAAATGTTCCATAAGTAATTACTCTTTTCATAAATAATATTCTCCTTTTC
>JAUUNJ010000443.1 GCA_030844625.1 Roseburia sp.
TGATATACGTTACAATCTTCTAATAATTCCTTGTGAGTTCCACTGCCCACAACCCGTCCATCATCCAACACAATAATTTGATCTGAATTCATAATGGATGAAGTTCTCTGGGATACAATAAATACTGTGGTATCTTTTAGATTCTTTATGTCAGTCCTCAGTTTTGCATCCGTTGCATTATCGAGGGCTGAGGAACTGTCATCCAGTATCAATATATCCGGCTTTCTGACCAGTGCTCTTGCTATTGTAAGTCTCTGTCTCTGTCCACCGGAAAAATTCTTCCCGTTCTGTGCTACCTCTGCATCCAGTCCATTTTCTTTTTCCATTACAAAATCATAACTCTGGGACATCTTTAATGCATCCATTAAGTCTTCCTCTGATGCCTCCTCATTCCCCCACATAAGATTACTTCTGACAGTTCCCTTGAACAGCAATGCCTTCTGTGGGACCACGCCGATTAATTCTCTCAATTTTTCTGTTTTGTATTTTTTAACATTTAATCCATTGACTCTGACCTCACCATCCGTGGCATCATAAAATCTTGGAATCATATTTACCATAGTTGTCTTACCGGAGCCTGTACCTCCAATAATTCCAATGGTCTGACCTTTCAATACCTTTAAATTAATTCCACTAACAGAAGCTTCCCCTGCGCCCTCATAGGTAAGCCCTGCATCAATGAATTCTACTGCACAGCCGCTGTCCTTTCCTTTAACACTGGTCCCCTGTTCCATTCCGCTCTGAATATGAAATACATCCTGAATTCTGTTTGCACAGGCAAAAGCCTTTGTCAAATTGATAATAAGGCTGGCTAACTTTATCAATTCAATAAGAATCTGAGACATGTAATTGACCAGTGCCACAACCTGTCCCTGCGTAAGATGACCTGTATTTACTCTCTGTCCACCTACCCACAATATAGCTATGATGGCAATGTTAATAACAATATATGTTGCCGGATTCATTATGGTGGAAATCTTTCCCGCAAAAATCTGGAATTTATTTAAGATCTGGTTTTCCCCGTTATATCTTTCAATTTCTTCATCTTCCTGATTAAACGCCCTGATTACTCTGACGCCACTCAGGTTTTCTCTTGTACTTTCCATTACCTTGTCAAGTGCTGCCTGCACCTTTTTATATAACGGAATTGTAATCAGCATAATTCCATAGACAATTACAGAGAGGACCGGAATGGCTGCCGCAAAAACAAGTGCTGTTTTTGTATCAACCATAAACGCCATAACCATAGCTCCGATTACAATAAATGGAGAACGCAGCAATAATCTGATAGCCATATTCACCTGTGCCTGCACCTGATTCACATCAGATGTCATTCTTGTAATAAGGGTAGATGTTCCCTGATGATCAATCTGCGTATAAGACAGACTCTGAATATGACTAAAAAGAGCATGTCTCAATTCAGTTCCAAAGCCTGCCGCTGCTTTTGCTGCAAAAAACTGGGCAGTAAGTGAAAACGCCAGCCCCACAAATGCAAGAAGAATCAATACTCCTCCCATCTGCAAAACGTAAGTAGTATTATTGGCAGCAATTCCCTGATCAATAATTTTTGCCACCACCAAAGGAACCAAAAGATCAAAGGCTGCCTCCAGCATTTTAAACAGTGGTGCCAGCAGAGATTCTTTTTTATAATGTTTTAAATATTTTAATAATTCTATCATTGTTTATTTCTCCGGCTAATTTTTTCCAATTAAATAGTATACGGCACAAAACAAAAAAAGGCAAACTATCCGTATGATAGTCTGCCTTTTTTTACACAATTTATTAATTAGATAGTTCTACAGAAACATCGCCTAATCCACATTTGATATTCATGGTTTTATCTGAACCATTGTTTAAGCTTATACTATTGGATATACCTGAATATTCTCTGTCTCCTATTTCCACGTCTCCAGCTCCAACTTTTACTGTATAATTAAAATCACTGTACAGGTTAGAAAGATTCATTTCTACATTGCCAACGCCACAATCAACATCCACATTTCCGCTGATTGTTCCTTCTACATCGAAATCTCCCATTCCCACTTTCACATCACAATTTGTAAGTCTGGAATTCTTAATTTCTCCGTCTCCTGCTCCTACCCTAAACTTGGAATCAGCCACTTCAATATTATTAATTTCCCCTTCTCCTGCTCCGATATTCACATCCATAGTCTGTGCTTTAATATTGTTACATATAATAGTGCCTGCACCAATATTCAGAGTTACACTGTTTAATGTTACATCCTTTGGAACATAAATCTTTACTTTTACATCAATTCCTCGATACACAATATTTTTTCCTGTCATAGAAATTTTTAATACGCCGTTTTCGACGGAATATCGAATTCGATCTGCACCTTTTATTCCCTGAATGACATAGGTGTCATTATCCCATATATTGATTTCATATTCACCATATTTTCCATTTAATGTAATACTGTTCACTTCATCCTTTGACAATACCGTTTCATCGCCCTCAAGATAATTCATATTCTCTGTATCGCCGTCATCAACAAAAAAATCACTATCAAACCCATAGGACAGCCTTCCGCTTAAACCATCCTCCAAAATCACATGAGAACCTCCCATTGCAATTCCTGCAATAATAAATATGATACCCAGAGCTGCAAGAATTCCACCAACCATTAAAAATATTTTTCGAAACTGTCTCATGATACATACCTCTTCTTTCCTAACAGACTTCTCACTAAATTTATTATTTCTCTTATCAGCCATGGAAGAAACTGTCCACAATACATTACAAGGGGTATCACCAGCACAATTGCCAATGC
>JAUUNJ010000444.1 GCA_030844625.1 Roseburia sp.
CACCTCTTCTGGTGCCTTGGAAGGGCTCGGTAAAGGTACTCCTTCACTTATTATCTCCTTATTCCGATATGCAGTGATTATTATTCCATCTGCTTTTGTTCTGAGCCGGATTTTTGGGGCTGCAGGTGTCTGGAGCGCATTCTGGATTGCAGAGACAATAACAGCCGTGATTGCTTTCTTTGTTTATCACAAAGCCGCTAAAACAGGATAAAAAATCTCCCCCGCGTGAAAGCCAACTTCACGATTGGGGGAGTAATTCTTCTTAGAGATTTACTTCAATTTATTTTGCCGTGTTAACAATTCCTGCTTCACTTTCCAAAGTTTCTCAGACAAGTCTACATAATAGGTATGTGGATTTTCAAAACGCTTCACCTCATCCCAAAGCAGTTCCACCTGCCTTGCACAATATGCCTGAATATCCCCCAAACTTGGTGATTCATATACACATTCACCATTTTTAAAAACAGGAACCAGAAGTTCTTTGACCTTAAAGTCTGTCAGTGTTTTTGTTTTCCAGGTAGCGTTGGGATCAAAAATTGTGCGTGGTTGTTCTTCACCAATTATTTCATTATACAGACACAGTTCATCCGCCAGTGCCTTGCCGCTTTCTTTATCATAATAGCGATACACCTTTTTAAAGTGTGGATTTGTAATTTTTGCAGTGTTTTCGCTGACTTTTATTTTTGGAATAATCTGACCTTCACGATCTTCCATGGCAACCAGTTTGTAAACACCTCCAAACACCGGTGTGCTCTTAGCAGTAATCAGTCTTTCTCCTACTCCGAAAATATCAATCTTTGCTCCTTGTACCATCAGATCCCGAATTAAATACTCATCCAAAGAATTGGACGCAACTATTTTACATTGGGTAAGTCCCGCATCATCCAGCATCTTTCGTGCTTTTTTGGAAAGATAGGAAATGTCGCCGGAATCCAGCCTGATTGCAAAGTCCGTAATACCTTGGGGTAACAATACCTCTTTAAATGCCCGAATTGCGTTTGGCACACCACTTTTCAGCGTATTATAGGTGTCCACAAGCAAAGTAGCATTATGAGGATAAAGTTCACAATAGGTTTTAAATGCCTCATATTCCGTATCAAACATCTGTACCCAGGAATGTGCCATCGTTCCACCTGCCGGGACACCATACAATTCATCTGCCAGAGTACAGGCTGTTCCATTACATCCGCCAATATAAGAAGCCCTTGCACCAATAACAGCACCATCAAATCCCTGTGCACGACGGGAACCAAATTCCAGTACCGGTCTTCCCTGTGCCGCACGGACAATTCTGTTTGCTTTCGTTGCAATCAGAGACTGATGGTTAATTGCCAATAACAGATAGGTTTCAATCAACTGTGCTTCAATTGCAGGTGCCTTTACCGTCAGTATTGGTTCATTCGGAAATATCGGTGTTCCTTCCGGCACAGCATAAATATCTCCGGTAAAACGAAATTCTTTTAAATAATTTAAAAACGCTTCATCAAATTGCTTTTTAGAGCGCAGATAATCGATATCTTCGTCTGTGAAATGAAGTTGTTTTATATATTCAATAATCTGTTCCAGTCCCGCAGCTATGGCAAAACCACCGCCATCAGGAACCGTTCGGAAAAACACGTCAAAATATGCTGTCTTTTTATAAAATCCATTTTTTAAGTACCCATTTCCCATGGTCAGTTCATAAAAATCACAGAGCATAGAAACATTCCATTCTTTCATTCTATTTACACTCTCTTTCGTTTATAATATCAATCTGCAGACTTTTCATAACTTTTAGTGCCGCTTCATTGAGAACTTCATCATTAGAAGCAACACAGGAAGCATCTACCAAAATATCCGTTTCCGGTTGTGCGGTTCTGGCAAGCACGGCATTGGAAATCACACAGATATTTGTAACCACGCCTATTAGTTCAATTTGCGCATACGGTGTATGCTTTAAGTATTCGTACAGTGTATCCGAGCCAAAGGTTGTTTTTTCAAAACATCTATCATTTACTATGCAGTTTTCTCCGGTTTTGCCATACAACTCATGACCATCCGTTCCCTTGATACAATGTTCTACCGGAAGGTAATGCCCCTCACGGGTTTGTAAGTAATCTGTATTATGTGTATCAAACGTAAATAAAACGTCCTCTCCGGCATCGTGATATTTTTTGATTTTTTGTGCAATTCTGTTGTCCAGTTCCACAGCTTTCGCAAAACCAAGAGAACCGGAAACAAAATCATTCTGGTAATCTATAACTATTAGACATTTTTTCATAATATTTTCCTCAAACTACTTTTATTCATACATTGTTTCCTAATTCCCCGGGGACCGGGAAGCTGTCCAATGGGGTGCTATTTTTAACGGCGAATCCTCACAATCGTCCCACTTCGAATATGTAACGTCACAATAGGAACTGCCACTTGCATCATAATTCATTTTAAATCGAACTCCCTGATCCGAATAGTAAATTTTTAAAACCATCGGAAACTGTGTTATTAACTTCTCCAAATCATCTCTAATTGTTAAAATATTTTCCAATTGTGGTGTTCCGATAATATTGCCCTCCTCATCACTCTTTATAACACCATTTATACCTGTCTTAGCATATTTCGTAAAATATGTTGCTATATTACATATCTCTATTCGATAATTCATAAGCAAATCATTTATATATGTGTTATCGCCTTCATAATAAGGAAAACTTGCCGGACTTGCATAATTTATTACATTTACTTTTATTTTCTTTGTTTTTCCATTATGCGCTCTTACATAAATATAGCAAATGCCTTCTTTATCAAAAG
>JAUUNJ010000445.1 GCA_030844625.1 Roseburia sp.
TAGTGAACACTCTGCGGTCACAAGTGACCACTTACTGGTCACTTTATTATTTAAAGAGACCACTAAGCTATTCTTTAATTTTATATATCGTTTTGTTTCCTTCTCCAGTTTTTTCTATAAAATCCGCATTTATCATTTTATCTATTAACTTTCTTGCTCCAGTTCTAGATCTGTAGTTACAGGTTTCCATTACTTTTTGCATTGAAACACTTCCATTTTGCCGGATATAAGCAAGTACTTTGTCAACTTTCGACATAGTTGTTATTGTCTCTGCTTCATCACTCTCAGTTGTGTTTCTTATATCAGCAACTCCCGGAATATATATCACTTGTCCAACTTCGAGCTTTAATGTTACCCTGTCACTGCGCTCTGAGAAATCAAATTCCGGTTTTTTCCAGTTTTGTTCTGCCCATGCAGTCATAATCTTATCGACACCACTTCCGGCACGCTCACCAACATTTACAAAACCAAACATTTTTAAGATATTCGGATTTCGTGGATCACTATTGCCACCAGCATAAAATTCTTCTTTTGTTACCCTGATAGTATATCCATCATTCCTTTTATAATTTTGCCATCAAATCTACTTTTAATGCTTTCTTCTTTCACTTGATAAAAAGTATAAACCATTTTGGCTTTATTTGACAGTGGTAATCGAAATAAAGAGACCAGAATTTCTCCGGTCTCTAAAAGATTTACACCTCTTCAACAAACACAATACCATAGATTTTCTCAGATGCCAGTTCATTCATCTTATCTATTTCACATCCAGTCTGTTCCATCAGTTTTTCCAGTTGCTCCTTTGTGCACTGATATGCATAGCTTCCCCAGTCCACCTGCTTTTCATTGTCAAAAAGCTTATTGGCTATATCAAGAAATTCCCATCCTCCAAGTTTATATACTCGATTGTTCTCAACTAATATATTGTATGGATCTTTATTCTCGTTCCTCTGTCAATCCTCTCATGCGGGCGTTGCTTCTGCTTCGCACCGGATATTCTTTTCTATGACTTTCCCTGACATAATTAGCATCTATGTAAGAATCAATATCACCTCTTGCAATCTTACCGATACCTGCTCTTTCGGCGAGAAGTTTTTCTTTTCCTGCTGCCTCATATATTGCTAAATCCGTGCCACTTGCACATATTGGATTTGGATTGGCAGTATTTACAATCGCATCAGCTTTAACTTTTGTTATATCGTTGCGAACTATCTTAAATGGCATTGTGGCACCTCCCTATTTTCTAATTCTCCTCCAATCTTCAATAACATTATCCTCCCCTCTTGTACCTGTACCCCAATACCCCGGATGTGCTACAGGGTATATATATGTTTCTCCATAAATATAAGGTTCGCCAGTTCCTATAAGTTCAGATACTCTATTACAGGAAAACTTTTTATCAATCAGAGTTCGTATTACAACCACAGATGTATCAAGCCCCAGACAGATTATGTTTTCCGGCTCTATAATGTCAATCAATGATTTTATTTCAGCTGCATCATTTGCCAATATCTTTCTGGTCATATTTCCAGAATACTTATCTCTGCGATAGCCCAAATTACAATTGCAGAAAAACAAATCTGGATATTTTTTCTTGTCAATTTCATTTTTACCAAGCAGTTCAAAGTATCCGACAATATTTTTATCCGTCTGTGAATCCCTTGCTTCCAAATCTACATTTTCATGAAACATCACATCTATACCATCATTCATCTTACGGACATTTGCAATCGTACCCTTTATCTCTTCCTTTTCAGGCGGTCCGAAATCCTGACCTATCAGCATATATTTAATATGTGGTGTGTTCTTAGCGTAATCTCTCCCTTGCCAATATGTCCATAAGTTAATTTCCTGACACAAATCTTCTCCACGACGCAAATCGCACCAACCAAGTGTCAGGTTCTTAGCATATATAGGATTTTTTCGATATTTGTTTTTTACATTTTCTATCAGCTTGCAATAATCTGCGGATTTTTTTGAATTCATTTTATGTATATTCACCTCAAAAATGCATTGTTTTATTTTAACACTTTTCTTATCTGCTTATCCGTCGCCTTCGGATACATCTCATGCATATAGTCTACCAGCTGTTTCCATGAATCCTGCGGATTATCCTTATAACAGGAAGTCACATAATCGTATCCATTGATATGCTCAATAGATGAATACACTGCAACATCCCATCCATATTCAATACCTCTCTTATTCACTCTCTTCTTAAAATCGCAGTTGCACAGATAGGTCTGCATCATAAGATTCGTTATAGCACCATCAAATCCCTTTTCTCCATCCTTACCAAATCCAGCTTGTTTTTTCAATTCATTGGAATAAATCTCTGAATCAGCATTGTTTTCCATAAAATTGACCATTATCTTTTTATGCTTATTAGGTGCTTTCCCATCATCATATAATGCATCAAAATCATATCCATCCCGGCGGTAATTAGCAAATACAGGAAGCCATTTTTTTGATATAAATCCTGCCTTCTTATCAAAGAACTTTCCATAGACGATATCATGCCGCCTTGCTATAATAGCCCGCCACATCCATGGATCAATCTCTGGATCATCACTCCACCAGTACTCTGGAACAGTTCTTTCTTCAAGTGAAAACCCATCTATTTCATTCTTAAATAATGGTAAAAAGCCAAGTTCATTTATATACTTGATTGCTTCATCTACAGAATGAATGCAATCCGGGTTGTCCCACTTCATGCCATGCATAATCCATTCACCTGATTCGTTTCCCATAATACACACCTCTATATGAACACTATTACAGTAA
>JAUUNJ010000446.1 GCA_030844625.1 Roseburia sp.
GCCGCATAAGCAATCTCATCAGCAAGATCAACAATTTGAACATCAAGTGTTCTTAATTCTACTTTTGTCTTATTAATAATATTTTTTACAAGTTCATAGTCCTTATCATATATAAACTTTTGCTTTGACAGTTGTTCTTTGGATAGTTTTTCATTATATTTATTATAATATTTCAAAACACCCAATAAGGTTCTATATGTAAGATTTAAACCTTGAAAATTAGCCCGTTTCTGCTCAACAGTTGTTAAAATTCTGAATGTCTGAGCATTACCTTCAAACCCACCAACGTCTTTGGCTAAAGTATTCAAATATCTCTCTCCCGCATGTCCAAATGGTGGATTTCCTATATCGTGAGCTAATGCTCCCGCCTCTACAACATAAATATCATCATTCATATAACCAATCTCTGTTGCTATAGATCGTGCGATCTGTGCAACTTCAAGGCTATGCGTTAATCTATTTCTAATAAATTGATCCGATTGGACTGCAAACAATTGCATTTTTCCCTGAAGCCTTCGAAACGATGATGCATATAATATTCTAGTAAAATCTCTTTGATATTCACCATCAAACCTAGATCTATTTTCCTCTTCAAATTGTCTTTGTTGAATCTCATGATTTTCAATTAATGGTTCTAAAAACATTTTCTTAATATTATATGCTTCTTGTTTTATAACAGATTCTTCCATATCCTTTCCTTTCTATCTTAAAATTCAGATATTGTTAAATAAATACATATATGTTTTTGTTATACTTTATTTATACAATACTCTTATCCACATTGAATATCAAGTCTATTACTGTATATCTTCAACGTAAGTGATTACTTTTCAACCATAGATAAAAAACTCCACATTCTTCTAGACGGAGTGCCTTGACACTTCACATATGATTGATTATTGGTCCGAGTCGTTTGTGCGACGTTCGATTTTAACTTTGACCTTTTGGTAAACAGATCCACCTCTTCACCACGCATCCTATCATTTAGAAACTTTTTGAGAAGATAGGTTAGATAATTCAATTTATAATTTCTACCCGATTACAGCCAATACTTCCACTCTGTCATTTCCTAATTTACAGAAAAGATTTCGTAGTTCATCTTTGGTACAGTTTCCATATTCCACCAAATATGGCGATTTAATTTTATTATTATGAAAGTATATCCTCAATTCAGTATCTAAATCTTCTGCTTTTACCCAATGACATATGTCTCTTATATTTCCTATTTCTAATCTATATGGCTCATATGTTTTGGCACCTCTATACAAAACAATTCTCCACTCATTCTGATATGAAAACTTGTCCATTTTATCGAAGCAATTTTTTTCACTCGAAATATAATTTGCATACTTTGTTAATTGAAATTCTTCATTTGCCTTAAGTATAACAGAGTTCCCCTTTCGAGCATGTTTTCCATCTAATTTTGGAATTCTATATTTAACTGGCCCACACAAAAATTTGTATTTTTCCTTTTCAACTGCTTTTCGTATTCTTTCAAGCAATTCCAACTGATTATCAATTATAATCACATAATCTCCAAATAACTTCATATTGGTATTTATATTATAAGCAACACATTTTTCACCAAATCTTGTAAAATATTGGTATTTCAATTTATAAAAACATAATGTATTACAATAGCCAAATCCTTTTGCTCTTAAATACAAATCAGACATAAGCGCCTTCTGAAGATCATTGTCATTTGAAAATTTATTTCCCTTAATCGTTCCTATGACACCTTCAAAAACATCTTTCTGACCTTCTGGAAGTATCCAATTTGACGTATCAATAACATTTCCTCCTTCCTCTTGCTTTTTGTTTTGTGAATCCCGATAGTACTCATTCCAAAAATAATTCAATGTATTCATATATAGTGAACCATTCAAAAAGTCTTTCAAATATTTCTTTCTATTACATTTATCTGCACTAGATATAAATTTTAACAAAATATAATCTTCATTCATAATTTATCTCACCTTTCTCTCTGTATAGTCTATTCTTAATGTACCTATTTTTTTCATTTTACACATAATTCAGTCACAAAAGTCAATAGTTTTAAACGTTTTAAATTTTTAAAAATTGCAAAATTGATTATTCCGGGGCCGCACCGTAATATTCATCTGGATAAACAAATCAGAATAGAAGATCTGATATTTTTTAATTACCATATATGAAAAACAGCCAAAGCCGTAAGTATTCCATCTCCGGTCGTTGCATGCTTACTGAAAATAATATGTCCGGTCTGCTCTCCGCCGAGCACACCAAGCGCATCAAACACCCTCTAGCCAGATAAATCACGGACTACATATGCCACACTTGGCGTAGTGGTAACATGCAGCAAAAATGCATCTGCTCCGGATGCCGTACTATCGGCAAGCAGTACCCCATTAAAAAAGTTTATATTTTTTAATGGGATCATTGATCTGCTGTTTCAGGATTCTCTTCGCTGTCGCTCCCAGATCATACCGGGACGATCATTCCGCCGGAAGAAAAATAAGACAAAGGGAAGAACTCATTTCAATAATCAAAAAGCAGCTTTCTGACCATCGTTTTTTCTGGGGCTTGCCGCAGTCCTTATTAAAGTGCGCTTATTTTTAGCTCAGCTACGGTCCCAGCCTGGTGCCGCCCAAGATTTTTCGAACATGCTTTTCCGATTTATGGATTGATTTTCTTAAGTTGACGCTAGGTTGACCACATTGGGGTCAGACCCCTTTTATTTCTTAACCTTTTATAAGTATGGAACCGGCCACCAGGAATGCCTTGCACATGTACTGCG
>JAUUNJ010000447.1 GCA_030844625.1 Roseburia sp.
TGTTCTGAGCACTCTGTATGCATTCATAAGACTATGTTTATAATCTGCAACAAATCTTCTAGAAATCACTCCTTGGAATATGTCTCCCTCTCTGATGTAATGCTTGGTCCTTTCAATCATTTCACAATATTCTTCTTTGGAAACATTGCATGTAAACTCTACATCACTGTCTGCCTGTACTTCAGGCAAAGGACTGGTATCATTAATAAGCGCTATCATTTTTTCAATTTCAAGAAGTGCTGAATTATATCCCTGTAGTCCATCCTTTGATTTCATATTGGCAATCACCATAATCTTTTGTCGCAAATGATCATATGCAATTACCTTATCAAACAGCATTAAATGATAATCGTCAAACTCACTGCTCTTGATATTCAACTTCGGTTCTGCATATCCAATCATTTCATAACCAAAATATCCCACAAAACCACCTGTAAAAGTCGGCATTCCTTCAATTTTTGGAGACTTATATTTATCAAGCTGCTCTCTTAATGCATCCATAGGGTTCATTGTCACTGTATGCTCTATCTCTCCGCTTTTCTGAGTAACCTTTCCATCCTTACATGTAATGTGAAGAACCGGCTCATACCCGAGAAAAGAATACCTTGCCCATTTTTCTCCGCCTTCCACACTCTCTAAAAGAAAGAAATTCTTATCAAAAGCTTCCATTTTCCTTAAAAGAGATATGGGCGTAATAATATCTGCATAAATCTCTTTACAGATTGGAATCATACTGTAGTCATTTAACAAATTTTCAAGTTCCTCAAAAGTCTGTGTTTTCATATTGTTCTCCTTGTTTTTTTTATTTCGGGACAAAAGAAAAGCTTTTGTCCCTCTACTTCTTGTAAAGGGACAAAAGCTATAATAAACTTCTGCGGTGCCACCCAAATTAATGTATAACACATTCACTCATTGCATACCATCATATGCTTCCTTCTTTAACGGTAAGGATCCGTCAGCGTCTACTCATCATAACCCACCAGGCTATAATCTTCAAGCTGCCCTCTCAGGTCCATTCATTACTGATAGTTTATTGTCTCACACCACCCGACAACTCTCTGCAAAACATCTCCGGTAACTACTTACTCCCAATCAACGGTTTATTTTTTTAACTGACAATATTTTAGCGCACTAAAGCATCATTGTCAACCATCTTTTTTATCTTTGTATTTGTAATACATTTATTAAAAATATTACATTCTAAAATAGAGGTGGCATTTCTGCCACCTCCCATATATCTTATTAATCTGCATTTTCCGCTACCTGTTTTGCCTGAACATCAGCCGGTGCCTGCTCGTATTTTGATACAACATATTCAAAATCACCGCTGCCACCTGTAATGGAACGAAGGGAAGTTGAATATCCCGAAAGTTCCAGCATAGGCACTTCTGCCTCTATTAACTGCTTTCCACCGTCTAAAGGTGTCATGTTTGTAATACGTCCCCGCCTCTTATTCAGGTCTCCCATAATATCTCCCGAAAACCGATCTGGTGCTGTTACAGATAACTGTGCTATCGGCTCTAAGAGAACAGGACTTGCTTCCATAAAGCCTTTCTTAAATGCCAGTATTGAAGCCGTCTTAAATGCCATTTCCGATGAGTCTACAGGATGATAAGAACCATCAATCAATGTGGCTTTCACTCCAACTACAGGATAACCTGCAAGTGGTCCCGCTTTAACACACTCCTGAATTCCCTTTTCAACTGCCGGGAAAAAGTTTCTAGGAACAGCCCCGCCAAAAATCTTCTCTTCAAATTCATAAGGCTTGGATAAATCACCTGATGGCTCGAATTCCATAATAACATCACCATACTGTCCATGTCCTCCGGACTGTTTCTTATGCTTGCCCTGAACCTGTGATTTCTTTCTGATGGTCTCACGGAAAGCAATTCTAGGCTTTTCAAGCTGAATTTTCACTTTATATCTATCCTCTATTTTAGAAGCCACCACTTCCAACTGCTGTTCTCCAATGCCATAGAGCAAAGTCTGTTTATTTTCATCATCTACCACAAACTTTAATGTCAGATCTTCAATTGCCAACTTGGTAAGTGCCTGCGCGATCTTATCTTCTTCTCCTTTATTTACTGCCCTGTATCTCATATATGTATATGGCTTTGACATAGTTGTCGGATGGTATTCAATCGGCCATCCTCTGGTAGATAACGTATCTCCTGTTCTTGTGCTTGCCAATTTACCAATGGCACCAATATCACCTGCATGAAGTTCCGGAACTTCAATTACATTCTTTCCGCGCATTACATACAGCTTGCTTAATTTTTCTTCCACGTCCTTTGTTGCATTATAAACGGTATCTCCCGCCTTTATAATACCCGTTCTAACCTTAACAAGAGAATACTTTCCAACAAACGGATCCATGATTGTTTTAAATACATAAGCAGATGCCGGTTTGTGACAATCATAATCACCGAGAACTTCTTCCCCCGTATCTATATTCGTGGCTTTTTTCATTACCTCTGCTTTATTCGGTGCCGGGAAATATTTCTCACAGGTCTGCAGAAAACTATTGACTCCCTGGCAGCTCATCCCTGAGCCAATCTGTACCGGAACAATATCGCAGCTTATAACATTCTTTCTAAGTGCAATTGAAATTTCTTCGTTGGTAAATTCTTCTCCAGAGAAATATTTATCCATTAATTCCTCGTCTGACTCTGCAACAGCCTCCATGAGCTGCTCCCGACAAGGTTCAAGTTCTGCCATAATATTATTTGGAATGTCTCTTTCTGTATAACTTCCTGCATCATCAGTGAACTTA
>JAUUNJ010000448.1 GCA_030844625.1 Roseburia sp.
CTGATGGTGTGTATGAAAAAGCAAACAGCGAAAAAGTCAGTCTGACGGTTCCTGTTATTGTTGAAAAGGGATTAAACGCAAATGAACTGAAACTACGGGGAAGGTTTAAATGGGTACAGTCTCATTTAAATAAAGAAGTTGAACAGGGGACTTACTTTATTATAAAGAGTACAAAATTTGCGATTCGTTATCAGAGAACGAATATTACAAAGGTAAAGACCCCTCAGAATCTGATTAATTCAGAACTGGGAGTTGACACAAATGAGGCGGCTGCTAAAGAAATAGAAGCATTGAAGTTGCCGTCTTTTGAGTATCCCAAACCATCTTCCCTCTATTCGTTTCTCATTAATATGGTTAACACAAAAAAGAATATGACAATTCTTGATTTTTTTGCCGGATCAGGTACAACAGGTGATGCAGTTCTGCAGGTAAACAGGGACAAAAAAACAAAGCATCGTTTTATACTTTGTACCAATAATCAGGACAATATTTGCAGAGGAACTACTTATGAGCGCATAAAGAGAATTATTGAAAAAGAAAACTATGAAGCCTGCCTGAAATATTTTAAGGTAGATTTTATTTCGGAAAATAACAGATTATATTATGAATACGTTTATGAGCTGCTGGATTATATGGAAGAACTTGTAGAGTTGGAAAACGGTATCGATATTAATGGGGAAAGCGTGAAAGTGCTGGTTGATGAGGAAGCGGCAGATATATTCATCGACCATTTAGAAAAAAGCTCAAACTGTAAAAAAATATATATAGGAACAGATGTTTTGCTGGATGGGGAACAGGTGCTAAAACTAAAAGATTTTCAGGTGGATATTAACTATATTCCCGATTATTATTATGGAGATTTGGAGAGATAGCTATGAATATTACGCTTGCGGGGTTTCAATTAAAAGTAATAGCTGAGTTAATGGAAGCAATGCTTTCGGAGGAAAAAGAAATAGTATTAAAAAGCTGTACGGGAAGCGGAAAAACCATTATGCTGACCCATTTTATGGACAACTATTTAAGATGCTTTGATAAGACGGTGTTTGTGTGGCTGACTCCGGGAAAAGGAAATCTGGAAGAGCAGAGCAAGGAAAAAATGGACAGATATGTTCACGGAAGCCGGACAAAGCTGTTGTATGATGTTATGGTCAGTGGGTTTGAAGAGAATGATTGTTGTTTTATAAACTGGGAAAAACTGACAAAAAAAGGAAATAATGCACTGAAAGACAGTGAGCATATAAACTTTGCAGAGCACATAAATAATGCCCTGAATGAAGGTCTTTCCTTTAAAATTATTATAGATGAATCCCATCATAATAATACGATAAAAGCAGAAGAGATTGTGGAATGTTTTAAAACAGATAAGATTATTCGTTGTTCGGCAACGCCTAAAAATCACCCTAAAGCATATTTTATTAATGTATCTGAGAAGGACGTAATTAAAGAAGGTCTGATTAAGAAAATGATAATCATTAATGAAAATATAGGAAAGGAAACAGCAATAAAAAGTCAGACAGAGTTTTTGATTAACAAGGCAATCAAAAAACAGCAGGAACTCAAAGGGGAATATGTAAAAAAAAATTCGGATGTAAATCCTTTAATTATCGTACAACTTCCCAATAATTCATCCGCAGTGCTTGAAGAAGTAGAAAATTATTTTTATTCACAGAATATAACCTATGAAAATAAAAAACTGGCAGTATGGCTTGCGGATAAAAAAGAAAATATAGACAACATTGAAAAGAATAACGGGGAACCGGAGGCAATTATTATCAAACAGGCAATTGCAACGGGGTGGGACTGTCCTCGTGCACAAATTTTAGTGAAACTCAGGGATAACATGAATGAGGTTTTTGAAATTCAGACCATTGGAAGAATAAGAAGAATGCCGGAAGCAAAGCATTATGACTCAGAACTTTTAGATTGTTGCTATCTCTATACCTTAGATGAGAAATTTACGGAAAATGTAAAACAGAGCATGGGAAAAAATGCTCTGGATGCTATGAAGTTATTTGTGAAGCCGGAGAGAAAAAGCTTTTCTATTATGGCTCAATATAAAACCAACGTACCTGTTCCAAGGGACGGTAAACTGGCTCTTCAGGTCATTTACACTTATCTTTCAAAGAAATATAATCTGGATAACAAAATAGAGAATAATCGGTTAGTATTTCAGGCAGAAGGATATGATTTTAGTCAGAGTATAGTTTTCCGTACAAAAACAGGTAATGTTGTGACAACTGAAAAGGGTACAAATAATCTGGAATCTGTACAGATAGAGTATAAATATGACAAAAAAAAATATGGCAGAGAATATCATTACAATGTCAGCCAGATGGGATTAAAGATCAATCTTGATTATAATTCTACAAATGCCATAATCAGAAAATTATTTTTAAAAAATGTAAAAAGCAAATATTCTTTATTGGAACTCGATAATATGGAATTATATGCTTTTGTAATAAACAATAAACAAAAATTAATTGATGAAATAAGGCAGGCAATGGCGGATGAGAATTCCCAGCTCAGTTTTAAGTATAATATGATTACGGAAAAACCGGTTTCTTTTCCAAAGGAATGTATTTTCACATATGATGGGACTGCTAAAACTCAGGTGGTCATGGAAAAGAATGTATATAAAGGATATCTGGCTTCAGCCGAAGTCCGATCTGCATCAGAAAAATTATTCGAAGAGTATTGTGAAACGTCCGAAAATATAGAGTGGGTCTATAAAAACGGAGATAAGGGATCAGAATATTTTTCTCTTGTATA
>JAUUNJ010000449.1 GCA_030844625.1 Roseburia sp.
TAAAAACTGAAAAATTCTTCGGGGCGGGGTGCAATTCCCTACCGGCTGTGTTTGCAAATGCATAAGTCAGCGAGCCGTAAGGCATGATATGGTGAGATTCCATAACCGACAGTATAGTCTGGATGAGAGAAGACAAAGTAATGTAATGATTTGTTCCTTTTGATTAAATATCAATCAGGGTAATGGGTTATTACAATTATGAAGTGCTTTTAGCCCCGGAAGGAATCCGGGGCTTTTCGTATGTTTCAATTAAGATAAGCAAAGAAGGGTTTTTCTTAAAAGAAAAGGAGAATCAAAAATGAAGAAACTATTCACAACAAAAAATCTGGTATTAATGGCAATGTTTTCAGCGCTTGCTACAGTGTTGATGCTATTGGAATTTCCACTTCCGTTTATTGCACCTTCCTTTTATGAAATTGACTTAAGCGAAATACCGATTCTGATTGGCTCGTTTATGATGGGACCTGTTGCCGGTGTAATTATGGAAGCAGTAAAAATTTTATTAAAGCTTCTTATTAAAGGTACTTCAACAGCCTATGTAGGTGATTTTGCGAACTTCTGTATTGGATGTTGCCTTGTAATCCCTGCAAGTATTATTTATAAACATAAAAAATCAAAAAAGAATGCGTTCATTGGTATGGCGGCAGGAACTGCAGTCATGGCAGCAGCAGGAGTGATACTTAATTACTTTGTAATGATTCCATTTTATGTAAAAGCATTTGGAATGCCGTTAGATGCAATCATTGGTGCGGGAGCAAGCATAAATCCTCTTATAAGCAATAAATTAACATTTGTGTTAATCTGTGTTGCTCCGTTTAATATTGTAAAAGGTGTAATTGATGGATTAATTACTGCGCTGATATATAAGCGGATAAGTACATTAATAAAAGGTATTGGAAATAAAAAATAAGTACAATGACTTGTAACAATTAAGGGATTTGTTTATAATTAGGATTGATTATAGACAAATCTCTTTTTACTTAGAAGGAAATATAGAAATATGATTTATGAAACACTGTCTTCGGAAGAGACATTTCAATTAGGTGAAAAATTAGGACGGAGTGCTGTGCCGGGCCAGATTATATGTTTAAATGGAGACCTGGGGGTGGGAAAGACTGTTTTTACCCAAGGCTTTGCGAAAGGGCTGGAAATAGAAGAAAGCGTAAACAGTCCCACGTTTACAATTATACAGGTATACGATGAGGGAAGACTGCCATTGTATCATTTTGACGTGTATAGAATTGGAGATCCGGAAGAGATGTATGAAATAGGATACGAAGATTATTTTTTTGGAGAAGGAGTATGCCTGATAGAATGGTCAAAACTGATAGAGGAACTGATTCCGGAAAAGGCAGCAACAGTATTGATCGAAAAAAATCTTGAAAAAGGTTTGGATTACAGACAGATTACAGTGGAGGGAATATGAGAATTTTAGCTATAGACAGTTCATCTCTGGTTGCAACCGTGGCAGTTGTGACAGACGATGTATTAACAGCGGAATATACAATTAATTTTAAAAAGACTCATTCACAGACGCTGCTTCCCATGATAGATGAAGTGAGCAGAATGATAGAGCTGGATATGGAAACTGTGGATGCCATTGCAATTGCAGGGGGGCCCGGCTCCTATACCGGACTTAGAATTGGTAGTGCCACAGCCAAAGGCTTTGGTCTTGCACTGAATAAACCCATTATTAATGTGCCTACAATGGATGCATTGGCATATAACCTTTTTTCCTCCCAGTATATCATATGTCCGATTATGGATGCAAGAAGACAGCAGGTTTATACAGGAATATACCGTTTTAATGGAACGGAGATGGAAATTATCAAATCTCAATGCATTATGATGATTCAGGATTTGATATATGAACTGGATAAAATCGGAAGACCTGTAATGTTTGCGGGGGATGCAATACCTGTAGACAAAGAGATAATTGATTCTACAATGGCAACAGAGCATCACTATGCACCGGTATCCATGAACAGACCCAAAGCTTCCTCCCTTGCGGCATTGGCATCATTGTATTATAAAGATGGTAAAGTTGAGATGGCACAGGAACACAAACCCGAATATCTCAGACTGTCCCAGGCTGAAAGAGAATTAAAAGAAAAGCAGGCGGGACTGAATGGTTAATATAAGATTGATGAGAGAAGAGGATTTGCGACAGGTAGCCGAAATAGAAAAAGAAATATTTTCGATTCCCTGGTCGGAAAAATCTTTTTCGGATTCACTAAACAGTGATAACACATTATATGTTGTAGCTGAAAAAGATGACAGAATAACAGGATATTGTGGAATGTATTTTGTTTTGAATGAAGGAAATATTACCAATGTAGCGGTAGCCTCCCAATGCAGAAGACAGGGAAGTGCCGTAAGTATGCTGGGATACATTTTAAAACTGGCAAAGGAAAAAGGCATAACAGATGTTACATTGGAGGTACGGGAAACAAATGCACCTGCAATCAGCCTATACGAACAACTGGGTTTTGAAGAGGCGGGAATTAGAAAAAACTTTTATGAAAAGCCGGTGGAAAATGCTCTCATAATGTGGAAACATAATCTATAAACGGTATTACTTTCCACTATTATTTGTTTCAATAAAATATTAGAATGATTTTATAAAAAGTTTTGCAAACAAAAGGAGGAAAGCATGAGAGTATATAGTGAAGAAAATTTAAAGGAAAGTACAGAAGAAAGTGTAGAAAAAAAATTAGAAGAAATTTCTTGCAATAATTGTGGCAGAAAAAT
>JAUUNJ010000450.1 GCA_030844625.1 Roseburia sp.
AGATCTTTTTCTGTTTCTGTATTCTGTTGGTGACATTCCCATTATTCTGCGAAATGCAAGGACAAATTTGCTGGGACTATCATACCCCAGCGTACTGGCAAGTTCTCCAATATTAATTTTACAATTCGATGTGAGAATTTCTGCTGCGTAATTCATCCGGTACTGTAAAACCCAACTTCCAATCGGCATTCCATATATGGATTTAAAACAACGCTTCATCGCTGTTATTGGGATATCAAATTTCTTTGCAAGTTCCTCCTGTGTATAATTTTCCTGTATATGCTCTGTCAAAAATTTCTTTAACGCTTTTGTCTTTTCCACCTGTGCTTTATAAAAATATGGTTTTTCATCAAGAGAATCCGGCAGTTCTAAGGCTTCTAAATACAAAAGCAATTCCAAAATTTTGATTTTAAAATAAGGTATTTTTATTTTTTCCGGCACGCTGTAAAGTTCTCCAAAAATATGCTCAATAGAACAAGCCTTATGTATCACCGTAGGATAAATGTCTTCACAAAATTTTTGCCGCAAACTCCAAAGATTCACTGGAAAGTCCTTAATTTCCTCATGAAGTGATTTCTCTGCAATCTTCATATCTAGCAACACTGATATTCCACGATAATGGGAAAGAGGCATTTCAAACCGTCCCACATGGGTAAGTCTGCGGTCCAGCTTTAAATCTCCTGCCTCCACATAGGAATAGGCATTGTTCTTAGCACAATATTCCATTCTTCCCTCTCTGCAATGGTCAATACAGAACACATCTCCAAAGGATTGATCTTCTGCATGATAGTAGCTCATATTAAAATCATTATAAGATAAGACTACTCCAGGAAATACATCATATATCGTAATTGTTCCCTCTCCTGTCTCATTTTGAAACTGATATACACTACATCCGTCCCTTTGCGCAACCAGTTTTTCTCCAACCGTTTTTTCATATGCTTTCCCTTTTCCGTGATTATTACGGTTAAAGCCATCTTTATCTACATTAAAATATATTCCTCTCATACTTTCGTTCTCTTTTGGTTAGTTTAGTCTAACCCATTATAACACGCTTCCCTTTTTTCGTACAGTTGGAAATTTCCTGATTTTTTAACATAAAAATTTTTTGAAATGAGATTGGAATAAAAAATGTTTACTATTTGTATAATAAAGTAAAATCAGTATCTATAGGGTTTTTATGGGAACACAGAAAAACAGTAAAATCAAAAGAACCAAACTGAACCGTATAAAAAAAGGGGTGATTATATTATCTGTTTTTGCGGCAGCATTTTTTGTAGGAAGATGCGCGGGTGCCTTAAAAGAACAGGCAATCCCCGCTTCCAACGTAATAAACAACCAGGAAAATTGGGGGCTTGGATTTGGCGAAACGGGAAGCCAGCCATCAGGAACAGAGTCAGCAGAGGTTATGAAAAAATATGGTGCGTATTATGTGGGAGATGCAAAGGAAAAGGTTCTGTATCTGACGTTTGACTGTGGATATGAAAACGGAAATACTCCAGCGATTTTAAAAGCATTAAAGAAACATAAAGTAAAGGCAACTTTTTTTGTAGTAGGGCATTTTCTGAAAGAAAACAATGACTTAGTAAGGCAGATTGTTAAAGAAGGGCATACGGTAGGAAACCATACATATAACCATCCAAATATCATTGGCATGAGTAAAGAAAAATTCGAAAGTGAATTAACACAGGTAGAGGATTTGTATAAAGAGATCACCGGTAAGGAAATGACAAAATATTACAGACCACCTCAAGGAAAATATAACGTGGAAAACTTGCAAATGGCACAGGCAAAAGGATATAAAACCTTTTTTTGGAGTCTTGCTTATGTAGACTGGAATACAGATTCACAGCCCACAAAAGAAGAGGCATTTGATAAGTTATTGTCAAGGATTCATCCGGGAGCAATTGTCTTACTGCATAATACTTCCAAGACCAATGGAGAAATTCTTGACGAACTGCTCAGTAAATGGGAAGATATGGGATATGGTTTTGGAATACTCGGGGATTTATAACAAACACAATATGGTCCATCCTGAAGAGTCTGCCCGAACTATATAAGACTTTTACCGGACATGACACAGAAAAATGAAACGAAGAACCATTACATTCCAGTGACAATCTTCGCTTCATTTTTCTTTTGAAACTAATAAATAGCATTCGTAAGGGGCACCGGGTTACCTCTATGTCAGATATATCCTTAACTTCTTTCATTTATCACACTTATTTGTAACGGATATAAAACAAAAAGACAACTACATCTGGATCGTTTTTTAATTCATATGGAATTTCAATATGAGTATTCATTTCTATTCCTAACTGTTGCATAATACTCTTATCACCTTATGAATATGTATATCTAGTTATGTTCTGCTATGTGATAGAATTTTATTAAAAAAGAAGTGATCAGGTATTCTCCCTCTTTCGGTTGCTTCTTCCTTACCACAAAAAAAGAAGCAATCTTCATTGCTTCTTTTCCAAGTGAGCCACTGGGGAATCGAACCCCAGACAACTTGATTAAAAGTCAAGTGCTCTACCACCTGAGCTAGTGGCCCATATTCTTTTCAGAAAATGTAACATTTTCTTTCGTTGCTGCGGTATTATCAAACAACTCTGCAAGCAGGTTATTTTTCTCAATACTCGCGTAAATTATATGTGTTATTTCTAACCCATGAGCTGGGCTAGCTGGATTCGAACCAGCGAATGCAGGAGTCAAAGTCCTGTGCCTTACCGCTTGGCGATAGCCCATT
>JAUUNJ010000451.1 GCA_030844625.1 Roseburia sp.
CCGCCGCGCTTTGCGCTGAATGTACCGTCGACCTACCGCACGGGCGAGATGCCCGAGGGCAAATCATCTGTCGACAATGTTACAATATTACACCTCAGTGCCACATCCGTTGTCTTCATATCCACGCCAATACTCAGAGCCTCCAGCGGAGAACGACCCGTATAGTATTTCTTCGGGTCATACCCCAGAACAGACAAGTTAGCTGTATCACTACCCGGTTTCATTCCTTCCGGTATAGTGTGAACCATACCTATTTCTGACTTCTTTGATAGCCTATCCATTGTAGGAGTTTTGGCATAAGCAAGAGGGGTTTTCCCGCCTAATTCCTCTAATGGCTGATCAGCCATACCATCACCTAATACAACTACATATTTCATATTTTCTCTCCATTTCCTGCCAAAGGATTTTCTCATATTCCTTCATCCGGCATATTTAACCACCAAGATTAAAGGTTAATCTTTCGACTAACCTTCAACTCTGATTCTTGATATTATATTTCCAAGCTTATCTGCTTTTTCTGCATAATCATTTTCGCTCATCTTTGATGTCACAAAACCTGTTTCTCCATCGATTCCTGCGTCCACATATTCAACTTCACCAAATATATTTTCGATATCTTCTTTTGAAGCAGTTGTTCTCACAAAGAATTTCTTGCGTGATTTTGAAAAATCTTCTAATGCCAATTTTTCCTCCTCCCACATAACTGTTGTTGGGATATTAAGGTGTCTTACACTGTCAACCACGTCTGATACAACCGCACTGGCTGTCGGTAATTTTCCGGCTCCGCTTCCAATAAAGACCAAATCACCCACCATATTTCCTCTAACGAGAATACCATTAACAACACCACTTACATTAAACAACGGATGTTCTGGGGCCAGCATTCTTGGAGTCACAGATGCAACGATTGCATCCTCTTCATTTTTGCACTTTCCAAGGAGTTTAATAGAGCGTCCCATAACCTTAGCATATTTAAAATCTTCTGCTGTAATTTTAGAAATTCCTTCTGTATATATTTCTTCAAAGTTAACTGTTTTGCCCTTTGCTAAGGATGCCAGAATTGCAATTTTTCTCACTGCATCATAGCCTTCAATATCTGCCTCCGGATTACGCTCAGCATATCCTAAATCCTGAGCCTGCTTTAGTGTACTGTCAAAGTCAGCACCTTCAGTATCCATCTTTGTAAGAATATAGTTGGTTGTACCATTTAATATACCTGTTATTTCACAAATCTTATCCGCTGTAATATGTGTGTTCAACGGGCGAATAATAGGAATTCCGCCGCCAACTGCTGCCTCGAACAGAAAATTTCTGTTGTGCTCCTGAGCTATTTTAATCAATTCTGCTCCATATTTTGCAACCAGCTCCTTATTGGAAGTACATACACTCTTTCCCGCTTCCAAAGCTGCTTTAACAAAATCATAGGAAGGTTTTAATCCTCCCATAACTTCAATTACTACTTCTACTTCAGGGTCATTTAAAATAATATTATAATCATGAACTAATACATTTTCACATGGATCCCCCGGAAAATCTCTCAGATCAAGTACATACTTAATATCAATTTCCTGTCCTGCCTTTTCTGTAATTATTTCACTATTTTCTTTAATAATTTCGAATACGCCTGATCCTACAGTTCCGTATCCAAGAATAGCAACTTTTATCATATCCTTTTCCTCGCTTGTTAAAATTTGTAAGATGCATTCAATCTTATCACGGTTAATATGAATTCGCAACTAAATTTCATTATCTTTATGAAGGTTTATCCATTTTAGATACCCGTTAATAAATGGATCTATATATCCATCTAACACTTTTCCCACATCCGCAATCTCTTCATTTGTTCTATGATCCTTGACCATCGTATATGGCTGCATAACATAGGAGCGAATCTGATTTCCCCAGCCGATTTCTTTTACTTCCCCTCTGATTCCTGAACGTTTTTCTTCTTCTTCCTGTTTTTTCAAAATATATAATTTGGACTTGAGCATTTTCATTGCCCTGTCTTTATTTTGAAGCTGAGAACGTTCATTCTGGCACTGTACCACAATTCCGGTAGGCATATGGGTAATTCTTATAGCTGATGAAGTTTTGTTAATATGCTGTCCTCCTGCGCCGCTTGATCTGTAAGTATCAATTCTGATGTCATCATCATTAATTTCCACATCCAGATCCTCTTCAATGTCCGGCATCACATCGCATGAAGCAAAAGAAGTCTGCCTCTTTCCCGCCGCATTAAATGGGGAAATCCTGACAAGGCGATGTACCCCCTTTTCAGATTTTAAATATCCGAAAGCGTTATCGCCGTTCACCTGAAATGTTATGGATTTCAGCCCAGCCTCTTCTCCGTCAAGAAAATCAAGAACCTCTGTTTTATAACCTTTGCTTTCTGCCCATCGGGAATACATTCTAAATAACATATTTGCCCAGTCACAGGACTCTGTTCCACCGGCACCCGCATTGATTTTCACGACTGCATTGCATTTATCATATTCTCCGGAAAGTAATGTTTCTATTTTTACTTTTTCAAATTCCCTTATAAAATCATCCAGTTCTTTTTCCACTTCGGGAACAACACTCAAGTCCTCTTCTTCATTCCCCATTTCTATTAACACGCCCAGATCATCATACCGGCTTTGAAGATTTGTAATTACTTCAATGCTGCTCTTTAACTGTTTTAATTCTTTCATCATTTCCTGAGACTTTTTAATATCATCCCAAAATCCCGGCTCTTCCATTGTATTTT
>JAUUNJ010000452.1 GCA_030844625.1 Roseburia sp.
TTCAAATTAATTATAATAAAGCAATATGAGATTAGCTGTTTATTTATTATTTCTTTTCTGTACCATAGCGAATCTATCTGCAGAAAAAGTTGTTGGCAATGTTGTCTCACAGATTGATAAATCACCTGTAATGTATGCCCATATCTTTTGTAAAGGATATGCAATTGGAGTTTTGACTGATGAGAATGGTAGATTTGAGATTGATCAGAATAGTTGCATGCCTGCCGATACGTTGCAGATTTCATGCGTAGGATATGAAACACAACATATCTGTTATCGTGATTTATTAAACGACACGACTATTCATCTAGAACCTGTAACAATCCAACTTTCCGAAGTTGTAGTGTTGGGGAATCATAAGTATAAGATAAAAAAGGGAATCGGAGTGCGTATTCCCGGAGGATCCGGCGAACTAAACAATGTTATAGATTCTTTACGTGGTTTTTCAGAATTAGGTACGGTATTTAATTTTAAAAAGCCATTCGTAATTGAAAATATACTATTTAAGATTACTAAAAGCGGACCATCGGACTCTTATTTTAGATTAAACATTTACGAAATAAAAAATGATTCTACATTTTACCTGAAAAACACAGTAAACGAAATAGTAAAAATAGAAAGAAACAAGAAAGACTTCTTATATAAATTCCCGATTCATATAGCAGAGGCATTGACAGGTAAAATATATGTCTCATTTGAAATAATTAAATTTTCAGAGGCAGAAGAAGATAACAAAATAATCATTCCCGCATACTTAGGTTCATCTTTTGTCAAAGTATACAGAGATCAAAAATTTATTTCTCATCCAATTAGTTTAGGATTGAAGGTAAAAGGGAAAGAATTACAGAATTAGTTCAACAAAATTATAAGAAAGCAAAAAGTCACCCTAGAATCGGTTTGCTCCATTGCATTATCAGATCAATAGACTCAACAATCTGATCGCAACGATCCAGTACTCTTCTTTTATCAAACATAAATGCCATCTTTCTGGATATTATTCTTTAATGCCGGACGCAATGAGTCCCTTAGCCGCACCAAATCGACCTTACATTTACATAAAGCTTCCAATAACTCTTTAAGATCGAAAATGATAAATGGCTCAACTTTCTCCAATGAAACAAATATATCAAGATCACTCTCTTCTGTATGTTCTCCTCTAGCTACAGAACCAAAAATACCTAGTTCTTTAATACCGAACTACGGTCCAAACTCTTTTTTAAATTTGGATAATATCTCCTTATATTCTGCGACAGATTTCATAAATATATCGTTACTACAAACGTTAGAAATAAAATCAATATCTACAATGGCTCTAATTCCTCATTTCTTCAACTATCAATGAGCAGCTCCTATATGAATTCCCTCTTTATAATTTTTGTTTCGCCATTTTTCAACCATACGGCTTTAATCTAGAAACGCCATCCGACATTAAACTGGATGACTCCATTATGTTCTTTTCCTTTGAACAGGCAGACACTACCAGGAGCACATTGTGAGTCACGGTAAAGATAAGTACATCCTAAATTGTAATTTGCAGAAAGAACCAATCCCATATCAAAAGCATAACCGGCTCCCATGGAGAAAGACAAATCACAATTTCGAACGTCGTCTTTTATATCTCCCGAAAAGGTTCTTGTCTCGGAAGGCTTATAATTCAATTCGTATTGAAAATCCGTAGCTTTAGCTTTTACATTAATTCCCAGTTGTGGTCCGGCAAACATATGGAATCCTTTATACAAATAAAACTTTACATGAAGAGGTATATTTAAATAATCAATATTCAATTTAGATGTTTCTCCTTTATATTTATACCGATGTCCTTGCATGGAATAATAAATACCTGGTTCCAGTGCAAACAATTTGGAAAAACGAATTTCCCCGGCAACTCCGACATTGACTCCCGGACGCATATCAGCAAAGCTTTCCGGATAGGTATTAGCCAGGTTAAACCCGATACGGGGAATAAAATGAAACTCTTGTGCGGATATCTGAATAGAGATAAGGGCAACAAACAAAAGGAGTACTAACTTTTTCATAACATATTTAATAACATTGTTAAATATATAGATGCCAGATATTATCAATATGTTGCATGAGAACTTAATTTTTAATACATGAAGTCATAAAAGCAATAAAACCGGTGAATACTTCGTTTATTAAACAGTACTCACTCAAAAACATTTTATTATGAGCACATTAGCATCAAATCCACGAATCAGTAAAATGATCCATTCAATTTCAGAAATTTGGTTTATCATTATCTTGTCCATTCCTGCATGGAGCATGATTCGTTATCTGATCATAAAAGAGTTTGATAACTTCACTTTTGTTCTTACTTTGTTTTTTACGATTGCTATAAGCTTACTGATCAAACAAATTTTTCAAAGAACAGGATGGATAAGTCTATTACTTGGTTTTCTTCTTTCGTTTGCTTCCCTGTATATGATTGGGGCATTGCTTTCCGAATATAGTGAATTTTCTACAGGGAGAGAGCCAAATGCCATATTGATGCTCACTGTAGGAGGAACTCTTTTTGGAATATCCCTAATTCTGGCACTAAAAATGTGTTATCAAGGGGTACTTAATATGCTTGCTAGCTAAAAGCTGTCATGCTTCATCTACAGATTTACATTTTGTGATTATCTCTGTATGATGTCTCCATGGTATTTCTGCCACAAGTTGTGGCAGTTTCTGTTGTTGAAATTCTGCACCAAGTTGGTGCAGTTTTATTTCA